>CAKSJF010000058.1 GCA_934462945.1 uncultured Clostridia bacterium
TACTTGACTGTCTTTGAAATTATTTGTGGGAGATAATCCTTTGGTTACGGCTTCAAAAATAACAGCCCGTTTCCATTTTTTATATTCATCTATGCAGTTTTTAACTTCTTCAATCAATGTGTCAATTTTTGCACATTGATTATCAAGATACTCTGCAATAGCAGATTGCTCATTTTGCGGTGGTATAACTACCCTTAATTCCTTTACTTCATCATAATTTAATCCTTGACGAACCCCTGACCCCATGCCGTAAAAACCTTTCTTAATATCAAAGGAATGTAAAAGATAGTACAAATATTTTGAACATTCTTTATTGATAGGGCGTAGGGTTGTGTACGCTGATGTAATTATACCGCGTTCTGTTGCTCGACCTACTCGCAAGCTGGTATGGTCATTTTGCAAATCCGTTAAACGCAAAACAATATCTCCATCTTCAATAATATTATATCCGTTGAATGATTCAGGCAGCAAGCCCCCGTTTGAATTGATATCCTTACGTTTGATTTTGCCATAGCTCAGGGAAAGCAGATTTTGTTCACTCAAATCCGAGTTTTTATTTTTAACCTGTGTAACAAGTTGGTAAAGCGTATGTGTTTTCCACGAAGCAGGTATATTTCCAATCCATTCTATACCGCTATCTTTCATAGCTTCGTATTTCATTGTATCACTCACCACCATTTCCGAATAATTCATGCAGTTTTTTCATCATAGATTGCTCGTGTTCCTTAATTCTCTTCGCAATATCCGCAGCCGATTCCAATTCCTTGTATTCATAGAAAGTGCGTGTAAACGGAATTTCATAGCCGACTTTGGTTTTTGCGCGGTCAATCCAAGCATTCGGACGATAAGGAAGAACCTCGCGGTTAAAATAATCGTCAATATCTTCATCAAGAGGTACATTTTCAGTATCACGCTTATTTTTATCAGCAACAAATTTATTTCCCTTTTTCATGGGATTGCCTGTTTCGTCAAGCTCCGGGCTTTCCACAGTGATTTTATTATATCCCAGACTGACGGCGTCCATTACTTTACACTTGCAGATAATTGTTTTATTGTCAGCAATTTCATCGTTGTAATCTTCTGAAATATATGCACCATATGCTTTTACGATTAAGTTGCGGCAAGACTCGGAAATATCTACGCGTTTGTTACCGATTGGTTTACGACGCTGTTCATAACACTGACTTGCATCAATTAAAAGAACTTGTTCTCTGTGGCTTTCCGGTTTGTCTTTTGTAATAATCCAAACATAGGTTGCAATTCCGGTGTTGTAAAAACTGTCATTCGGTAATTGAACAATTGCGTCAAGCCAATCGTTCTCTATAAGATAACGTCGTATTTCGCTTTGACCGCTGCCTGCATCACCTGTAAAGAGTGAGGAGCCATTTTGAATAATTGCCATCCGTCCTGTGTCTTTCAATTTTGAAAGACCGTTTAACATAAATAACATTTGACCATCAGATTTTGCCGGCAAACCGACGCCGAAACGTCCTGCATCGCCTTTTTTATGCTCTGCTTCGATATCTGCGGCTTCACGCTTCCAATCGATACCGAACGGCGGGTTCGAAATTACATAATCGAAGGTGTATCCAGAAAATTTATCATTGTTAAGCGTATTCCCGAACTGCACATTTTCCGGATCTCCACCACGAATTAGCATATCTGCTTTTGCTATACCAAAAGTGAACGGATTTATTTCTTGCCCGTAACAAATAATTTCAGAATCATTATCCAAAGCACGAATACGTTCTTCCATACAGGTAAGCATCTGGCTTGTGCCCATAGCCATATCGTATACGGTTTTGGCGGCCGCTCCTTCTTCTGTAAAGTTGGCTCCATCTGTAAGAAGATCGCACATTAGATAAATAATGTCTCGGCTTGTGAAATGAGCCCCGGCTTCTTCGTCATAACTCTCAGAAAATCGTTGAACAAGATTTTCAAATACATACCCCATATCAACTGCGGATATTCGTGTCGGATCCATATCGGCATCATTACCGCAGAAGTCACTGATAACCTGATATAAAACGCCTGCATCAGCCATTCTTTCTATTTGAGTATAAAAACCCATGTTTGCAAGGATATCTATTACATTATCAGAAAAACCGTTTATATAATCTTCAAAGTTTGCTTTGATATTTTCAGGATCCGCTTTCAACTTTTCAAAGTTGAATTTGCTGGTATTGTAGAAACGATATCCCGATGCTTTCCGCAAAAAGCCATCTCTTACGGCGAGTTGCTTTATTTTTTCGTATGTTTCAAGTACCTTTTCTTGCGTCGGCAGCAAACAATCGTGAAAACGTTTAATAACTGCCATCGGGAGAATTACCAATCCGTATTCATGTGGCTTATACGCTCCAAAAAGGGAATTTGCTACATTCCAAATCAGATTTGCTTTTTCGCTTATGTTAACACCAACAATCTGTATCTTCTCATTCGAGTCCATATTCTCGTTCCTCCTTAATATTTCGAGTGATTTCATTTATATTCTCAATAAATCTGTCGGCAGAAATGCCCAAACGTTTTTGAATGCCGTTTTCAGAAACTGTATCATATGGTGTTGTCAAGATGCAGCGTGCACGCAGAACATCGAAAATACAATGCGGCATTTGGCTTACTGCATCACATATGCCACGAATAACTGCTAAATAATTTTCCGGTAGTCGGCTATTTGTTTTAAACAAACTCTGTATTTCATACTCATAAAACTCTATTAAATCAATTAATTCTTCAAATTCCAAAACCTCTTTAGGAATTTCGCTTGCCCATTTTGATAAGTCTTCATAGTTCCAGGCATTATCAAAAATTTCAAATAGTTTTTGATAATGTTCATACGCTATGTTAAGTCGAGGACGGCTATTCATTCCTTCTTTTATCTTTTTTATTTCATACCCCTCTAAGAATTTTCGATTTTTTGTTAATTCGGTTTCTTTATGTTTTATTGGAAACCGTTTACCATCCGACCGAATTACCTCAATAAATTTATTATGTGCATGTCTCAGTATACATTCCGAAGATATGAGTGGTGTAATTGCAGGAAAACAGATTGCAACCGCACTTTTTAACTCCTCATTGGGTTCTATGTATACAGTTTTTAATTTTGAAGCATCAAAACAACGCAAAAAAGTGATATATGTTGCTTCAGCTGCATCCGGTAAAATATCCATACACTGAATCTCTGATTTGCCCACGTTTAGAATCAGAGGATATGTATCGCCGAAATAGTGCAGTTCGATTATCGCAATCGTATCGGGAGTTTCGAATTCCGGGAATTTCGACTCTTTACATTGAATTCTCCTGCGCATAATTGAGCCGACTGATGCCGTAGATGCAGGCACTCCATAAAAGTCACAAACCTTTTTATATGAATACCGAAGAGTGCCTTCGGCCAATTTATCTGCCAAGCGATTGGTATATCGGCAACCCTTTTCTGCAAAATCAATATTTTCAGGAAATACGCTCTTTTGACAATTATCACACCGAAACCATCTTTGATGAAATAGTATATCCACAATATTAAAAGTATCTCCATAATCAACAATATCTTTGAATTTGCGCACAGTAACTTTTGAAGACCGTGTTTTTTTTGATAGGCAGGCAGGACATATATTCTTTTCTTTATTAAAATACTGCTCATTTATTGTATGGTAGCATTCGTTTGTGCTGCTTTCATCAATAACAAGCAAACCGTCTATGCCAAGGGCGACAGTTTTATTTGTTGAGATGTCGGAACGACTGTAATTTTTCTTTCCCAAGGCACACTCCTCCTATTTTCACTATTTATATTATACCACCAAAAAGTAAATATGTCAATAAATTATTTATAGAAATTTTAATTTTACCACCAAAATATAAATGCTGTAATTTTACTATATTGTACAGTTTTGATATAATTATAATTGGGTTAGGCTCAATGATGCCTGCCCGCAAAATTATAGGAGTTTAACTCCAAGTAAAAAAATTCACAAATAGCCTGATTACGTATAAGGGCAATCGTGGATACATATATTGCCGCTCGCTGATAAATTCAGCGAAAGGTGCGATATGCGTACCCTTTATTCCTTATACCCTTTTTTAGGCATACTGGTCGGGACGCATATAATCCCGGCTATTTTTGTACCATCATTGCCCTATCCGTCAACAGGCGGAAAGAGGTAAATTATGAAAACAAAGAAAACCCCAACAGCCAAAAGAGGAACTTACAAATTTTTCGATGATGATGGGCATTTTATCACGGAGTACAAGCCCGGCAAAGACGGAGTAACGGAGATTGATATTCTCAATCTTCACAAAATGGACGATCACGAGGTGTACATAAACAACAAGGACAGGTGGCTGCCCAAAGATTGTATGCCGATGTATGAAAAAACGAAAGCGGAATTTATTGAGAACTTTAAAGAAGAACATGGTCGCGAGCCACGCAAAAATGAGATTCCAAAGCCGCACCGTCAGTACATATCAATTGACGCTCAGATTACCCCAAGCGGCGATGAACTCGGCGACAGCAGCCGGCTTGAGGCAGAACTTGCCGTATATGATGATGTCGATGATGAGTCGGATGCAGTTATTCGCTTAAAAGAGATAATTGCCGCAATGCCGGAGAAGTGGCAGCAAGTATACAGGTTGTTTTATTCTGAGAAATATAACAAAACACAGATAGGCAGAATGCTTGGTGTAAGTGAAAGTTATGTCAGACAATTGATTAAAAAAATTGAAACTGCAATAGCTAACGATGAGGTTTTGAAAAAAATTTATCGTTGACACTTCGGATTTTACATTTTCCTTTTGCCTATAGGTATGTAAGGGCAAACGAAACAGTCCTTGCAGAAAGGAAGGCAAAAGATATGGCGCTTAGGCACAGGATACGAATTAATGTATCGGATGAAAAATCCAAGGCAAGAGTTCTTGAAGGCGCTGACCGCAGATTGCCGACGCGATTGCTCCGTTTTCTGTTCGGAGATTTCACAACGGTATATCTGCTGTCACCCGGACAGAGTGTCGAATCGGTGGAAATCCATGAAGTCAAAGGAGGTGGAAAGATAAATGAGCAAAGTAAAACTGTTGTTGGACGTAATTGAGGATATTCGCTCTTTAGGTGACAGCCTGCAGGTTTTAGCCGATGCAATGGCAAACGGCGACACAGCCGAACAACCCAAAACAAAGGCGAAACCTGCTCCAAAGGCTGAACAGAAAGCAATCACACTTGAAGATGTGAGAAAAGTGCTTGCCGAAAAATCAAGAGCCGGTTTTACAAACGAGGTTAAGACAATCATCACCGCACACGGTTCGGATAAGCTGTCGGATATAAACCCGGCGGAATATGAGTCCGTGCTGAAAGAAGCTGAGGTGATTGGCAATGCCTGAGCAGCACGCAGTATTATCTGCATCATCGAGTAAAATGTGGATGTCCTGCCCGCCGTCGGCACAGCTTAATGCGGCGGCAAATGACACTCCGAGCGAATATGCAAGACAGGGTACTGCGGCGCACCTGTGGGCAGAGACGAAAGTAAAACGCATTCTCGGACAAAACATAAATGATCCGACAGACGGTGCAGAGTATTACGATGCCGAAATGGCTGAATGCACAGACAGTTATGCGCAGTATGTATCCGAGCAAATTGAAAAGGCAAAACAGCAATGCAGTGACCCCATTGTACTTGTAGAACAGAGAGTTGACTTCTCCAGGTGGGTTCCCGGAGGATTCGGAACAGCAGATGCGATCGTAGTTTCCGATGATGTTCTTTCAATAATTGATTTCAAGTCGGGGTGCGGTATTCCTGTTTATGCCGAGAATAATTCGCAAATGATGTGTTACGCACTCGGCGCATTGGAACTTTTTGACGGCATCTATGACATCGGCAAGATTTCAATGACGATATTTCAGCCAAGGAGAGAAAATATCAGCACTTATGAAATTTCAAAAGCGGAATTGTTGGAATGGGCGGACACAAAACTTGCTCCGGCGGCTGATCTTGCGTCAAAAGGCGAAGGCGAATTTTATGCCGGCGAACACTGCCGTTTCTGCAAGGTGAAAGCGACCTGCCGAAAGCGTGCGGAGTACAATCTTGAACTTGCGCAGTATGACTTTATGATGCCGGATATTTTGGAAGATGCCGAAATTGAGATGATACTTTCAAAAGTCGATGATCTTGTTTCCTGGGCATCGGATATTAAAGAATATGCACTATTGCAAGCGGTGAACGGCAAGCAGTGGCATGACTGGAAAGTTGTTGAGGGGCGGTCAAACAGGAAATATACCGATGAAGTATTGGTTGCCGACACAGTGAAAGACGCAGGCTTTGACCCTTACGAACATAAAATTCTGGGAATTACGGCAATGACAAAACTTCTCGGAAAGAACAAATTTGAAGATTTGCTCGGCGGTTTTATAGAAAAACCAAAGGGCAAGCCAACATTAGTACCTATGTCGGACAAGCGTCCGGCTTTGAGTAAAGCGGCAGATGCCGCAGATGATTTTAAGGAGGAAATTTAACATGACAAAATTTAATAATCCCACAAAGGTAATCACAGGAGTAAACACAAGATGGAGCTATGCAAATGTATGGCAGCCAAAGTCAATTAACGGCGGCACACCGAAGTACAGTGTATCTCTCATTATACCCAAAACCGATACGGATACCGTAAACAAGGTAAAATCCGCAATCCAGGCGGCATATGACGAGGGGGAATCAAAGCTTAAGGGCAGCAGCAAAAGTGTACCTTCCCTATCGGTTATAAAAACACCTCTGCGTGACGGCGATTTGGAAAGACCAGGTGATGAGGCATACAAAAATGCATATTTCATAAATGCAAACTCCTCAACCGCACCCGGTGTGGTTGATGCTGACAGACAGCCGATCATTGACACATCTGAGGTATACAGCGGTGTTTACGGCAGAGCGTCTATCAATTTTTACGCTTTTAATTCCAACGGAAACAAAGGAATTGCCTGCGGACTTAACAATCTTCAGAAAATCAAAGACGGAGAACCGCTCGGCGGAAAGAGCCGTGCAGAGGACGATTTTGCGGATGCGGACGATGATTTCTTAGCATAATAAATACACATTGGCGGCAGGGCAACTTGCCGCCATAATTCTAAGGCGGTGAAAATCAATGAAAAACATATTTATTGACCTTGAAACTTACAGTGATATTGACCTGCAAAAATGCGGTGTCTACAAATATGCGGAAAGTCCGAATTTTGAAATATTATTGTTTGGGTATTCTGTTGACGGCGGAGCGGTTTCTGTTGTTGACCTTACGGGCGGTGAAAGTATACCGACCGAAATATTAATTGCGCTCACAGATGACAGTGTTACAAAATGGGCATTTAATTCACAGTTTGAACGAGTGTGCCTGTCGGCATACCTTAAGAAAAACTATCCGCAGTATTTTAATTCATATAGTGCCGATGATGATGCGGCAGGCAGCTATATTTCTCCGAAAGGTTGGAAATGTTCGCTTGTGTGGGCGGCATATATGGGACTTCCGCTGTCGCTTAAAGCCGTGGGCGAGGTGTTAAAACTAACCGACCGGAAAATGGACGAGGGAAAAGCGCTTATTAAATACTTTTCTGTTCCGTGCAATCCCACAAAAGCAAACGGCGACAGAACAAGAAATCTTCCCAAACACGATATACAAAAATGGAATACATTCAAAGAATATAACAAGCGTGATGTTGAGGTGGAAATGTCAATACATGAAAAGCTGCATAACTATCCTGTCCCGGATTTTGTGTGGGAGGAATTTTGGATAGACCAGACGATAAATGACCGAGGAATCGAGATAG
This sequence comes from uncultured Clostridia bacterium, assembly GCA_934462945.1. Classification (GTDB taxonomy): domain Bacteria; phylum Bacillota; class Clostridia; order UBA1381; family UBA1381; genus RQCD01. The sequence goes on from CAKSJF010000058.1 coordinate 7,790, forward strand.
ATTGTGACATCGTTAAAAATGCCATAAAAATTGACGAGATAACAAAAACAAGGCTGACGGCGGCAATTAAGGAAATAACGGATTTGGAAAACCCAAACTCGGTAATGCAGATGAAACAGTGGCTTGCGGAAAACGGGATCAAGGTTGACTCGCTCGGCAAAAATGAAGTAAAAGAACTGCTTAAATCCGCTCCCTCAAGGCTTGCGACTGTGCTCAAACTCAGACAGCAGCTTGCAAAATCTTCTGTTAAAAAATATCAGACAATGCAAAATACAATGTGTGCCGATCATCGTGCAAGAGGAATGTTTCGCTTTTACGGTGCGAACCGTTCCGGGCGGTGGGCAGGCAGACTGATTCAGCTGCAAAATCTGCCGCAAAACCATATGCCGGACTTAAGAGAGGCTCGCGAACTTGTGAAAACAGGAAATCTTACGGCGCTTGAAATTCTGTATGATGATATATCCGACACCCTCTCACAGCTTATCCGAACCGCATTTATACCAAAAGACGGATATAAATTTATTGTTTCGGACTTTTCTGCCATTGAGGCAAGGGTGATTGCTCATATTGCGGGCGAAAAATGGAGAGAAGATGTTTTTAAACTCGGCGGAGATATTTATTGTGCGTCTGCTGAGAGAATGTTTCATTGCAAAGTTGAAAAACACGGCGAAAATTCGCACTTGCGCCAAAAGGGCAAGATTGCGGAATTGGCGCTCGGATACGGCGGTTCGGTCGGCGCTTTGAAATCGATGGCTGCGCTTGAAATGGGAATGAATGAAAATGAACTTCAGCCGCTTGTTGACAGTTGGAGAAATGCAAATTCAAATATTGTTAACCTGTGGTGGGATGTTGACAGATGCGTAAAACAGGTTATAAAAGAAAGAAACTCCGCAAATACACACGGGATAGGTTTTAAGTATGAAAGCGGTATGCTGTTTATCATTCTTCCGAGCGGCAGACGGCTTTGTTATGTGCGTCCGCGTATCGGCGAGAATCAATTCGGCGGCGAGTCTGTGACTTATGAAGGCATCAGCACATCAAAGAAATGGGACAGGATTGAAAGCTACGGTCCGAAGTTTGTGGAAAACATTGTACAGGCAATAAGCCGTGATATTCTCTGCTATGCAATGAAATCTCTATCCGATTATTTTATTGTGGGTCATGTACACGATGAACTTATTATCGAATGCAAAAAAGATGTTGCTGTTGATTCTATATGTGAACAAATGAGTAAAACTCCGCCGTGGATGCCGGGGTTGATGTTAAATGCGGACGGCTACGAAACGGACTTTTATTGCAAAGATTAAATTATATATTCCGGGATTGCGAAAAAATATCGCCAATCCCGGATTTTTTTAATGATGCTACTTCGGATTTTGCGATTTTCTTTTGCCTATAGACTCAGAAGGCAGATTTTATGCCTTACTATTTACAAAACGGAGGTAATTCCTATGAATGAATTACAAATTTACAAAAATGCGGAACTGGGTTCTGTAAGAGCGCTTGCAATCGGCGGCGAGGTGTACTTTGTGGGCAAAGATGTGGCTGAGATACTCGGTTATGCCAATCCGAGCAAGGCTTTATCTGACCATGTCGATGATGAGGATAAACTCAATAACGAATCGTTATCGAGTTTGGGACAGCGCGGCGGCTGGCTTATCAACGAAAGCGGTCTTTACTGCCTTATTCTTTCAAGCAAGCTGCCGAGTGCAAGAAAATTTAAGCGTTGGGTTACATCAGAGGTGCTCCCTTCCATTCGCAGACATGGTATGTATGCAACGGACGATTTGATTGCCAATCCCGACCTTGCCATTGCGGCATTTACGGCATTAAAACAGGAGCGTGAAAGAACAAGACAGCTTTCCGAAACAATCGCAGTGCAAAATCAGCAGATTGCGGAAATGCAGCCGAAGGTATCGTATTATGACATCGTTCTTCAATGCCGGGATGTACTCCCCATAAGAGTCATTGCCAAGGACTATGGTTGGTCTGCAAATAAAATGAATAAATACCTGCATGAAAAGGGTATTCAGTTTAAGCAGGGCAATAAAGTGTGGCTGTTATATCAAAAGTACGCAAACAAAGGCTATACATCAACCAAAACTCATGTGTTTGAAGGCTCAAACGGCGAAAATCACACTTCCGTTCATACATACTGGACGCAGGCGGGGCGACTTTTTATATACAGTCTTATGAAAGCCGACGGGTATCTGCCGCTTATAGAACAGGAGGTTTAATGTGATGGACAAGTTCAACAGTGAGGGTTATGCAGACCTTACGGCATATGAGGCTTTGATGAAAATCGAACAGGAAGAAAGGGCGGCAAGGAAAGCCGCCAACTTCCGCCCGCTTGTATATATTTGCAGTCCGTACAGCGGAAATACGGAGTTTAATGCAAATAATGCGAGGATTTACAGTAGGTTTGCCGTTGCAAAAGGCGCTATTCCGTTAGCGCCGCATCTTCTGTTCCCTCAGTTTATGTCTGAGGAACACGAACGCAGCCTTGCCCTTTTTATGGGGAGCGTGCTTTTGGGAAAATGCAAAGAAGTCTGGGTGTTCGGAGATACAATGTCGGGAGGTATGAAAATTGAAACCGCAAAAGCGAAGAAAATGGGAAAAGTGATACGCTATTTTAATGAGGAATTGGAGGAGATACAATGCAGCTAACACTATACACGGCACATTGCAAAGGCAAGAAAAATAATGCGGTTTATCCGAATAAGTGCATAATTCGAAATCCGGAGGATTTGTGTGCGGCGGCAGCGTTCGATCATGTTTGTGCCGAATACCGAAATTCGCACAGGAGTGTAGACGATTTTATGTCAGCCGATTGCACCGTTATGGATAACGATAATGATTTCTCCGATAACCCGGAGGATTGGATCTATCCGAAAGATTATGAGAAGTTGTTCCCGGGGATTGCATATGCTGTAGTTCCGAGCCGAAACAATATGAAACAAAAGGACGGAAAATCAGCAAGGCCAAGACACCATGTGTATTTTCCGCATGATGTGATATCCGACAGCGGGATTTATAAAAGCCTGAAAGAATCGATTATTGTAAAATATCCGTTTTTTGATGAAAATGCGATAGATGCCGCACGGTTTATTTATGGAAATTCGGTAGACGAAGTGATATGTAACGATGGCGAACTTACGATAGACTGCATTGTTAATATACAGGCCGAAAGTCAAAACCACGGCATACCGCAAGGGCAGAGAAACTCCACGATGTCACGCTTTGCGGGCAGGGTTGTGAAAAGGTACGGAGCGACCGACAGGGCATATAACATTTTCCTGGACGAGTCAAAAAAGTGCAGTCCGCCTTTGGAAGATGAGGAACTTAACCTCATATGGTCGAGTGCCTGCAAGTTTGCGAAAAAAGTACAAAGCCAGAAAGGATATATACCGCCGGAAGAATATGAGTTTTCTGCCGGGTCATTGCGCCCCAATGATTACTCGGATATAGGACAGGCAAAGGTGATCGCAAAGGAATACGGTGATGAACTTATGTATACTGCGGCAACGGATATGCTCAGATATGACGGTGTATGCTGGGTGGAATCAAAGCAGAAAGCGGTCGGTGCAGTGATTGAATTTCTTGACCTGCAGCTTGCCGATGCCTTAGACGAAATGCAGCGTGCTTTGGATAATCTCATATCAAGCGGTGTGACAAAAGAAGATGCGGCATCCGGCGGAAAGAGAGTTATAAACAATCTTAACGAGGAACAGCTGAAATTATATGAGGAATATTTGTCGGCAAAGAAATACCTTGCTTTCGTAATGAAACGAAGGGATATGAAATACATTGCATCGGCGCTGCAAACCTTAAAGCCGATGGTTGATGTTCCCGTATCGCAGCTTGACAGCAATCCGTATTTGCTGAATACTCCAAACTGCACTTATGACCTGCGGCACGGAACAGACGGCTCGCACGAACATACACCGGAAGATAATATCACAAAGGTTACGGCGGTATCACCCGGTGATAAGGGAAAGGATTTGTGGCTGTCTGCCGTGAATGAATTTTTCTGCGGTGATGCGCAGCTTATTGAATATGTGCAGCAGATGATGGGACTTTCACTGCTCGGAAAAGTGTTTGTTGAGGCTCTCATCATTGCATACGGTGAGGGCGGAAACGGTAAATCAACATTCGGAAATGCAATACTTAAAACCATAGGCACATACGGCGGTATGATTTCAGCCGATGCGCTGACTGTCGGCTGCAAGAGAAATGTAAAACCGGGACTTGCCGAGGCGAAGGGCAAACGGCTCCTTATAGCGGCAGAACTTGAGGAAGGAATGCGCCTTAACACATCAATGGTAAAACAGCTGTGTTCCACAGATACGATTGAGGCGGAAAAGAAATATAAGGACCCGTTTCATTTTACGCCTACCCACACGGTGCTCTTATACACAAACCATCTTCCGAGAGTCGGAGCAATGGATGACGGCATATGGCGGAGGCTTATTGTAATACCGTTTAACGCAAAAATCAAGCCGAAAAAGGATATAAAAAATTACGGTGATTATCTGTTTGAAAATGCCGGTGAGTATATTCTTGCATGGCTCATTGACGGCGCTGAAAAGATAATCAAAAACGATTTCAGAATACAACCGCCGAAAGTCGTCATGGACGCTGTCGATAAATATAAGCGCGACAATGACTGGCTTGCACATTTTCTTGATGCGTGCTGTGAAGTCGGTGACGGACTTGAAGAAAAGTCCGGGAACTTTTATGACGCATATCGTGCGTTTTGTGCAAGAAGCGGAGAATATGTGCGTAATTCCGCGGAATTTTATGCGGCGGTTGAGCAGCGTGGGATAGGCAGACGCAAAAAATCGGAAGGTCGTTTCGTGACCGGAGTCAGACTTACAGAAAGTGATTTTATTTAAAAAATGACACCTCCGACACCTCATATATAAAACCCCCTTTAGGGCAGTTAAATTATAAAAAAACTATATATAAGAAGAGTTTATGTTAAGAGGTGTCGGAGGTGTCATAAAGGAGAAAGCATATGCGTGAAAAAGATATAGAACACAAGTTGGTGACGGCAGTTAAGAGATGCGGCGGTGCGGCAGTTAAGTTTATATCCCCCGGCTTGGACGGAATGCCCGACAGGCTCGTTCTTCTGCATGGCGGCAAACTGGGTTTTGTGGAATTAAAGGCTCCAGGCAAACACCCGCACCCAATTCAGACGGCAAGACACAAAATGCTAAAAAGGCTTGGATTTAAGGTGTATGTCATAGACTCGCCGGAGCAGATTGGAGGTGTGATTGATGCAATACAATCCTCATAATTATCAAAAATATGTAATCGAATATATCGAAAAACACCCGGTATCGGCTGTGTTTCTTGATATGGGACTCGGCAAGACGAGCATTTCGCTTACGGCAATAAACAATCTGCTTTTCGATTATTTTGCCGTGCGTAAAGTCCTTGTAATAGCGCCGCTGCGTGTGGCAAAAAACACATGGAGTGCCGAGATAAATAAGTGGGACCACCTAAACGATTTGAAATACAGTATCGTTGTCGGCACACCTGCCGAAAGAAAAAATGCTTTGAAAGCGGATGCCGATATTTACATCATAAACCGTGAAAATATTCCGTGGCTTACAGAGTATATGGGAGCGGCATTTGATTTTGATATGGTGGTAATCGATGAACTTTCGTCCTTTAAGAATTATCAGGCAAAGAGATTTAAGGCATTGATGAAGGTCAGACCAAGCGTGAAACGAATTGTCGGGCTCACAGGTACACCATCGTCAAACGGTTTAATGGATTTGTTTGCGGAATTTAAGCTGCTTGATATGGGAGAACGGCTCGGAAGGTTTATCGGTCAGTACAGAAACACATACTTTATGCCGGATAAAAGAAACGGGCAGGTCATTTTCAGCTATAAACCACTTCCCGGTGCGGAAGATGCGATATACAGAAAAATATCCGATATTACAATTTCTATGAAAGCCGCCGATCACTTAAAAATGCCAAAGCTTGTGACAACGGATTATGAGGTGACTCTTTCCGAGAAGGAACAGCGGAAATATAAAGAACTCAAGGATAATATGGTATTGCAGCTGTCAGATGATGAAATTACAGCCGCCAATGCCGCAAGTCTTTCAAACAAGCTGTGTCAGATGGCAAACGGTGCGATTTACGATGATGATAAAGCAGTAATTCACGTTCATGACCGAAAGCTTGACGCACTTGAGGATGGCATTGAAAGCATGAACGGCAAGCCGGTGCTTGTGGCATATTGGTTCAAGCACGATTATGACAGGATTGCAGACAGGCTTAAAGCGTTAAATATTCCATTTGAAAAGCTTGATACAACCGTCAGTATAGAAAAATGGAATAACGGAAAAATTCCTGTGGCGCTCATACACCCGGCATCCGCAGGTCACGGGTTGAATCTTCAAGACGGCGGCTCAGCGCTTGTATGGTTCGGACTTACCTGGAGTCTGGAACTGTATCAGCAGACAAATGCAAGACTCTATCGGCAAGGGCAAAACTCAGACACGGTTGTTATTATGCACATTGCGGCAAAAGGCACAATTGATGAACAAATTCTAAAAGCGTTAAAGAAAAAAGACAGCACACAATCGGCGCTGATTGATGCCGTAAAAGCTGAAATCGGAGGTATAGTGAAATGAGCGTAAAAGAATATTTATCACAAGCGCGTTATTTGGATATGCGCATACAGTCAAAGCTTGAACAGCTTGAATCATTAAACGAACTTGCAACAAAGTGTACCTCGGTGATAACGGGAATGCCGCACTCACCGAGCAAAAGTACATCGTCTATGGCGGACACCATTAACAAGATTATTGATTTGCAGTGTGAAATCAATAAGGATATTAACAAACTGGTTGATTTGAAAGAAGAAATTTCACAGGTTATAGCCGGTGTTGAGCAGACAGACCTTCGCATGATACTTGAAAAGCGGTATCTGTGCTTTCATTCGTGGGAGAAGATTGCAAGTGAGATGTTTTATGATTTGAGATGGCTGCACCGCCTGCACGGCAGAGCGCTTGAGAGTGCCGGAAAGGTTTATGACAAAATACATTCAGACCACTAAAAGCCACTTGAATACATATGGGAATGTGGTATAATGGTAGTATGAAAAATGTGTATACAGACAGCCTTCATGGGAGAAATCCCGTGAGGGCTTTTCTTATGCCCAAAGCGAGGTGAAAACAGATGCCAAAAAAACCGAGACGGCCGTGTTCCTATCCCGGCTGTCCGAAACTTACGGACGGCAGATTCTGTACGGAGCATCAAAAGCAAGAGAATAAACGATACGAAAAATATGACCGTGATCCGGCGGTGCGTCAAAGGTACGGACGAGCATGGAAACGAATCCGTGACAGACACGTTGCAAATCATCCGCTTTGTGAGATGTGCTTGAAGAAGGGCAAGCTTACACCCACCGAGGAGGTTCACCACATCATTCCCCTGTCCCGCGGCGGAACACACGATGATGATAACCTTATGAGCCTGTGCAA
>CAKSJF010000059.1 GCA_934462945.1 uncultured Clostridia bacterium
GGAAATTACCATTGACGGTCAGGAAGTTGACGATAGCGAAATTCAATAATCAAAAAAAGGAGAAGCTGCGGCTTCTCCTTTTTGACATCATATTTATTGATTTGTAAATCTTGAAAGGAAAGTCTTTGTTTCCTCTTTCTGCGGATTGGAAAAGATTTCTTCCGGTGTGCCCTCCTCGCAGATGACGCCGTCGTGCATAAAGACAACATGGCTCGATACATCTCTGGCAAATGCCATTTCGTGTGTTACCACAATCATCGTCAGTCCCTCTTTTGCAAGCGACCGCATAACGCTTAAAACCTCGCCGACCATTTGTGGGTCTAAGGCTGAGGTTGGCTCGTCAAAGAGCAGAACATCCGGTTTCATCGCAAGCGCTCTTGCAATCGCAACGCGCTGTTTCTGACCGCCGGACAGCTGACGCGGTTTTGCGTTGACATAGGGCGTCATGCCGACCTTTTCCAGATAAAAGAGAGCCTCTTTTTTTGCTGTTTCCTTATCCTTTTTCTGAACCTTAACTAACCCGACCATGCAGTTTTTCAGAACTGTCATATTATCGAACAGGTTAAAGCTTTGAAATACCATGCCGACCTTTGCGCGGTAGGCAGGAATATTTTTTGTTTCCAGAATGTTTTGTCCTTTGTAGATGATTTGTCCGTCTGTTGGCGTTTCTAAGAGGTTTATGCAGCGGAGCATGGTCGATTTTCCCGAACCGGACGCGCCGATAATACAAGTGACATCTCCGGTATTGACCGAGAAATTAATATCCTTTAAAACCTCGTGATCTCCGAAGGATTTTTTCAGTCCAATGACATCAATTATTTTTTCCATCATTTTTCCTCCTTCACAAGATAATCAGTATTCGGCATTGTGGACGACTGGTGGATGGTGTAGGTGTTTGAACCCTCCAGCTTTCGTTCAATAAACCGGAGCAGCCGTGTAATCGAGAACGTCAGAATGAAGTAGATTACACATGCAACCAAATAAGTTTCAAAGATGGACCAGGTAATTTTTGAAATCTTTGCTGTAAAGAAATACAGCTCGGTTACGCCGATTACATTCAAAACGGACGTATCCTTAATATTGATCACAAACTCGTTGCTGATTGCCGGCAGAATATTTCGCATGGTCTGCGGAATAATGACATGGAGCATGGTCTGGAAATGCGTCATACCGATTGCCTGCGCTCCCTCAAACTGTCCCTTGTCAATTGAAATAATGCCGCCGCGGACGATTTCTGCCATATAAGCGCCAGTGTTGATCGATACGATAAAGATTCCGGCAGGAATCAGCGGCAGTGTTTTTCCGTCATTTGCGAATGCGTAACCCCAGTAAATAACCATTGCCTGTACCATCATCGGTGTGCCGCGGAATACCTCAACATAGATGTTGATGATAATATTCACAAGCTTTAAAATTCCTTTTAGCACCGGATTTTTCGGTGTTGGAATTGTGCGGATTACACCGGTGATCAAGCCGATTACAAGACCGATCACCGTACCGGTCAGTGCAATCAGCATCGTGTACCCAATACCGGTCAGAAAAAATCCGCGGTATTGGGACACGATATTTAATACTTCCTGAAAAAATGCTTTCATGTTGTAACTCCCCTGCTATTGTTTATTCAACAGGTGCAATTTCAACCATCTGGCTCATCAAAGCTTTCTGGTCGTCTGTTGAAAAGGTTGCAAGATATTCATTAATCTTTGCAGTTAAATCAGAACCCTTTTTCACACCAACTGCAATACTGGTATCCTCAACCGGTACCTGGAAACCAGTGTCGTTGTTCACCAGCGGAATGTAGGTGTAGTCAGAACCGTCTGTGCAAACAGCCATTGCGGTCGGCTCCTCTGCAACATAGCCGTCAATTGTGCCGGCGTCTAATGCAATCAGCATGGTGGAGAAGTCTGCCATTTCGTTTGCCTGTGCAGTCGTCTGTGTAGAAAGTGCGTCATAGTGCGAAGTGCCGGACTGTGCAGCAATCTTTTTGCCGTCTAAGTCTGCAATGGTCTTTACATTGTCCAGCATACCCTTTTTCGTGATTACAACAAGGTTTGAGCTATAGTAAATGTCAGAGAAATCAATTTTTTCTTTTCTCTCATCTGTCGGACTCATACCGGCAACAATGACATCTAAGTTTCCGGACTGAACAGCCGGTACAAGGCTATCCCACTCATAGGAATAAATTTCAAGCTCCATGCCCAGAGCGTCTGCCAGATTCTTTGCAACCTGAACATCGTAGCCGTTGGTGTACATACCGCTGACATTTGCAATTGCAACTGCACCGTCAGATTCCTCTTTCTGCGACCAGTTGTACGGAGCATAGTTACATTCCATACCAACTTTTAATACCTTTTGATCTGATGTGCCGCCTGCTGCACCCTCAGTTGCGGACGGTGCGTCACCGTTTCCTCCGCATGCCGTCAGAGACAGCGCCAAACCTGCTGCTAACATCAATGATACAAACTTCTTCATTTTTCTTCATCCTTTCTGTGTGTAAAAAAAGAATGCCATGCATGTGCAAAGGCATTCATATATTCTCATAGACTTTGATAGCGCTCCACACATGTGACAGGGCAGTACATATTTTGCAAAACCCCAGCAAGAAAACCCCAGGCAGGCTTTCAGCTTCGGCGGCAGTTCCTTTCTTCCGGCTCTGATGCCTGTCATTGAACAGGAGTACTCTTAAATGCCGCGCCTCTATCCTTTTTAGTTTTTATTTACAAAAAACATTATGACACGTTTTCCCTGGTTTGTCAACCCCAAATTTCGATTTTTTTGAAAGAATCGTCAAATCGTGCAAAAAACATGTGTTTTTTTCAGACTTCTATAGCAATATCAGCTGATTTTGCCAACCCGTTATTTAGCGGTCATCCAGTTCTACATATTTTGTGTGCTTTGCAACGTTTTTATATGCAGGACGAATGATCTTTCCGGCATTGACAATATCCTCAATCCGGTGCGCGCTCCAGCCGGAGATTCTTGCAATGGCGAAAATCGGCGTGTAAAGCTCCAGCGGAAGATCCAGCATGCTGTAAATAAAGCCGCTGTAAAAGTCCACGTTTGCGCTGACTGCACGCTGACGCTTTTCTGAAAGCAGAGACGGAGCAATCCGTTCGATCAATTCGTAGAGTGCAAATTCTTTCATTCTGCCTTTTTCCTCTGCCAACGGGCGGACAAATTTTTTCAAAACCTTGGTTCTTGGGTCGGACAGGGTGTAAACGGCATGCCCGATTCCGTAAATCAGACCGGAACGGTCAAATGCTTCCTTGTTTAGGATCTTTTTCAGGTATTCTGTTACCTGTTTTTCGTCTGTCCAGTCCTCAACGTTATTCTTAATATCGTTGAACATTTCCACCACCTTGCGGTTTGCACCGCCGTGGCGCGGACCTTTCAGAGATCCTAATGCTGCTGCAATGGTGGAATAGGTGTCTGTCCCGGAGGAGGAGACAACATGCGTGGTAAAGGTGGAGTTATTTCCGCCGCCGTGCTCTGCCTGCACCACCAGGCAAAGATCTAAGATTCTTGCCTCTAAATTGGAATACTGCTGATTGGAGCGGAGGGTAAACAGAATCGTTTCTGCCGTGGAAAGCTCTGCCGGCGGTGTGTGAATATAGAGGCTGTGTCCTTTCAGATAATGGTTACATGCCTGATAGCCATATACTGACATTAAGGGGAACATGGCAATCAGCTGCAAGCACTGGCGCACCACATTTTCGACAGAGGTATCGTCCGGACGCTCGTCATAGGCATACATGGTCAGAACGCTTCTTGCTAAGGTGTTCATCATATCCTGGGACGGCGCTTTCATAATAATATCACGGACAAAGCTGGTCGGGAGCGAACGATAGTCTGATAGCACCTTGCGGAACATTTCAAGCTGTTCTGCGGTCGGCAGTTCGCCAAAAAGCAAGAGGTAGGTGGTTTCTTCAAAGCCAAACCGCTTTGCGCGTGTAAAGCCGTCCACTAAATCCTCCAGATCAACGCCGTGATAGTACAGTTTTCCCTCACAGGGGATGATTTCTCCATCGTCAATCGTGTAGGATTTTACCTCTCCGATCTCGGTTAAGCCAGTCAGTACACCGGTACCGTTTTTATCTCTTAATCCTCTTTTTACGTCATATTTAGAATAAAGCTCCGGGTTAATCGGCGCATTCTTCTTGCATAGACTGCTTAATGTTAATATATCCTCGGTTAATTCTGAAAAATTCCGATCCGACATCGGAATCACTCCTTCCAATTTTTATTTAATTCCAATATCCCTCCGATAGTGCATATCCTGAAAATGGATTTTAGAAACGCCCTCATAGGCTTTTTTGATGGCTGCATCCAAATTGTCTGCAGTTGCAGTTACTCCCAGAACACGTCCGCCGGCAGTTAGGGTCTTTCCGTTTTCTTTTTTTGTGCCGGCATGGAATAACAGCCAGTCGGAGGCTTGCTCCAACCCATTGATTTCATATCCGGTCTGATATTTTTCCGGATAACCGCCCGACGCTAATACGACACAGACAGCGGCATTGTCATACCATTCGATTTCTAAATCGGCTAAACGTTCGTCAATGACTGCCTCCATGATTTCGACTAAATCAGTCTTTAAACGCGGCAGAACCACCTGCGTTTCCGGATCGCCAAAACGTGCGTTATATTCAATCACCTTGACGCCTTTTTCGGTCATCATTAAGCCGAAGTATAGCACACCCTTAAACGGTCGTCCCTCCTGCTGCATTGCGCGGATGGTGGGGAGGAAGATGTTTTGCATGCATTCATCCTCTTTGTCCTTTGTGTATAACCGGCTGGGGGAGAATGTTCCCATACCGCCGGTATTTAAGCCCTGGTCATGGTCAAGTGCGCGTTTGTGATCCTGCGCAGATACCATAGGACGGACGGTTTTTCCGTCGGTAAAGGCTAAAACGGACACCTCCGGACCGGTCAGAAATTCTTCAATCACTACGCGATTTCCGCTGTCTCCGAATTTTTTGTCCTCCATGATTTCCCGGATTGCGCTGACGGCTTCTTCCTCGTTCTGGGCAATAATGACACCTTTTCCGAGCGCTAACCCCTCTGCTTTGATGACAGTTGGAAAAGCGCCGGCTTTTACATAGGAAATCGCATCTGCACTATTTTCAAATACTTCATATCCGGCGGTCGGAATGTTGTATTTTTTCATTAAATCCTTGGAGAATACCTTACTGCCCTCAAGGATTGCCGCATTTTTGCGCGGACCGAAGGCGCGGATTCCGGCTTCCTCCATCGCGTCTACCATTCCCAAAACCAACGGATCATCCGGCGCAACCATGACAAGGTCAATTTTGTTTTCCTTTGCAAAGCTGACCATTGCCGGGATGTCGCAGGCTTTGATATTGACGCACTCTGCTAATTCAGAGATACCGCCGTTCCCGGGTGCGGCATAGATTTTTTCAACCTTGGGAGACTGCGCAATTTTCCAGATAATGGCGTGCTCGCGTCCGCCTCCGCCGACTACTAATATCTTCATGAAAATCCCTGTCCTTTCTTTTAGTGATGGAATAAACGGATTCCGGTAAATGCCATAGCAATTCCGTATTTGTTGCAGGTGTCGATTACATGATCATCCCGGATGGAACCGCCTGGCTGGGCGATGCAGGAAACACCGCTTTTATGTGCGCGCTCAATATTATCGCCAAAGGGGAAGAATGCGTCCGAACCCAGAGCCACACCGGTATTCTGAGAAAGCCAGGCTTTCTGCTCCTCTTTGGTAAATACCTCCGGCTTGATTTTAAAAATCGTTTCCCATGTGCCGTCTGCTAATACATCCATATATTCATCCGACATGTAAACATCAATCGCGTTGTCGCGGTCTGCCCGGCGGATGCCGTCCACAAATTCCAAGCCTAACACCTTTGGAGACTGGCGCAGCCACCAAAGATCCGCTTTGTTTCCGGCAAGGCGCGTGCAGTGGATTCTGGATTGTTGTCCTGCACCGATGCCGATTGCCTGCCCGTCCTTTGCATAGCAGACGCTGTTGGACTGGGTATATTTTAAGGTGATCAGCGAAATTAAAAGATCGCGTTTTTCATTCTCAGAGAGTGTTTGATTCTCAGTCACAACATTTTCTAAAAGTGCATTGCCGATTTCCAACTCATTTCGACCCTGTTCAAAGGTGACTCCAAAAACTTCTTTGGTTTCAATCGGAGCAGGCTGATAATTCGGGTCGATTTTAATAATGTTATAAGTACCCTTGCGCTTGGATTTTAAAATTTCCAGTGCCTCCGGGGTGTAATCCGGTGCGATAATTCCGTCCGATACCTCGCGCTGAATCATGAGCGCAGTTTCTTTATCACAGCAATCGGAGAGGGCGATAAAGTCGCCGTAGGAGGACATCCGATCCGCACCTCTTGCGCGTGCATAAGCACAGGCTAAGGGGGAAAGCTCTAAATCGTCCACAAAGTAAATCTTTTTTAAGGTATCCGAAAGCGGAAGTCCGACCGCCGCGCCTGCCGGGGATACATGCTTAAAGGAGGTTGCTGCCGGAAGTCCGGTTGCCTTTTTTAATTCGCGCACCAGCTGATAGCCGTTGAATGCGTCTAAGAGGTTGATATATCCCGGTTTTCCGTTTAATACTTCAATTGGAAGTTCGCCCTCCTTCATAAATATGCGTGATGGTTTCTGATTGGGGTTGCACCCGTATTTTAACTGCATTTCTTTCATGATCGGCATTCCTCCTATTGGTTCTTATTGACGATTTTCGTTTCTGTCTTTCCGGTTTCCAAATCAATATAACGGACAAAGAGGGAAACCTTGTTTTCTTCATTTAAGGATTCCCAAAGAGTTTTTGTAAAGTCCTCAATGCCGTTTGGAATTTCCACTAATTTTGGCTCGCCCTCAAAGCTTGGGAGCGGTTCCAGATTTTCGCGGTAGGTGTGGATAAAATGTCCCTCGCCTGCAACCGGGGATTTATAACTGAAGCAAAAACGCTGACAGCTTTCCGGATTGCCGTTTGCGCTCTTTAAAATGGAAAGCGCATAGTGCAGCTTGCCGTCGTCAATTTTTAAAATGCCGGAAATTCTCGGTGTATAGTTTGGTGCGTCCGGCTCAAATTCGCGGGTTCTTAATGCCTGCTCAAAGGTGAGCTGCTGATTCATCAGCTCGTAAATGGTATCGGTCTGATCTCCGTTTGTCACGATGGTTTTATTGCCTAAAACACGAACCGGAGCATAGATAATCAGGGATGGATCTTCCAGCTTGGAGGGATCGAATGCCTGTGTGCGAATGCCGTCACCGTCCGGAACAAACACGCGGTTGCGGCTGTTTTCACTTCTGCCCATGATAAAGTAGGCACAAACGGCAGATTTCCCGTCCTGCGATCTTCCCAACACAATTCCTCTGCCGGGATATGCATTTCCGGACAGCTCTGTTTTCATATTGCGGATTTCCATTTCATAACTTCCTTTCAATTTAATTTACCGGAGCAGAAAAGCTCTGCCGCTTGCGGCAGCAGCTGCCATTCTGCCTCCTCCATCACACGCTTTTGCAGACTTTCAGCGGTATCGTCCGGCAAAATCTCAACTGCCTTTTGCAGAATAATTTTGCCGCCGTCTGTTATTTCGTTCACAAAATGAACCGTTGCGCCGGTCACCTTGACCCCGTAATCAAGCGCTGCCTGATGCACGCGAAGTCCGTAAAAACCGTCTCCGCAGAAAGAGGGGATGAGTGAGGGGTGTACGTTAATAATTCTGTTTTCATAGCGTTTTGTCAATTCCGGACTTAAAATTGCCAAAAATCCTGCTAAAATCACAAGATCAATTTTTTGCCCGTCTAAATAAGTTAAAAGTGCGCGGTTAAAGGCATCCGAATCGCCGTCAAATTCCTTTTTTGTGATGACCTTGGTAGGAATCTGGCTGTTTTTTGCACGCTCCAGTGCATAGACATCCGGTTTGTTGGAAACCACGGTCACAATTTTTCCGCTTTTTAAAATCCCGTTTTTCTCGGCATCAATCAATGCCTGTAGGTTTGTTCCGCCGCCGGAGACAAGGACTGCGATTCGTTTCATATAATATCCACACCCTGCTCTCCCTCGGTCAGCTCGCCGAGAATATATGCTTTTTCGCCAGCCTCCTCCAGACATTTCACAGCCAGGCTTGCCTTTTCGGAGTCGACAGCAACAATCATACCGATTCCCATGTTAAAGGTATTGTACATATCGCGCTCTGAAATGCCTGCCTGCTTCTGCATCAGGTCAAAAATCGGGAGAACGTCCCAGCTGCCCTTGCGGATGACAGCACGCAGATGCTCCGGCAGCATCCGCGGAACGTTTTCAATAAAGCCGCCGCCGGTGATATGGGAAACGGTGTTAATTCCTACCTCGTTGATCAGCTTCAGGAGCGGTTTTACATAAATTTTTGTCGGTGTCAAAAGTTCTTCACCGATCAGCTTTCCTAATTCCTGGCTGTATGTATTTAGGTTCTGTTCTGCCTGATCTCCGTTTAAATCAAAGATTCTGCGGACTAAAGAATAGCCGTTGGAATGGATACCGGAGGAGGCAATACCGATTAAAGCGTCGCCCTTTTTTGCTCTTTTTCCGTCCGTGATTTTATCCTTTTCCACAATTCCAACGGAAAATCCGGCAAGATCATATTCATCAATCGGATAAAACCCCGGCATTTCCGCGGTTTCTCCGCCGACTAAAGCACAGCCTGCCAAAAGACAGCCATCAGCAACTCCTTTTACGATTTTTGCAACCTTTTCCGGATAGTTTTTGCCGACTGCCAGATAGTCTAAAAAGAACAGCGGTTTTGCACCGGAGCAGGCAACGTCATTCACGCACATTGCCACGCAGTCCTGACCGATCGTGTCGTGCTTGTCCATTAAGAACGCAACCCGGAGCTTTGTTCCGACACCGTCCGTTCCGGAAACCAAAACCGGATTTTCATATCCTTTCGGAATTTCAAATAAGCCGCCGAAGCCGCCGATTCCGCCTAAAACACCCTCAATAAAGGTCTTTTTCACATCATTTTTAATTAATCGTACCGATTCATAGCCTGCCTCGACATCGACACCGGCATTTTTATATGCGTTGCTCATATTTCTCCTCCTATAAGCTCTTTACCAATTCTTTGATTTTATCATTCTTTTTCATAACTTCATCTGCCATATCCTTTTTAAACTGACGGAGCAGATCTTTTAAGTAGTCATATTTTAAGGACAGCATCTGTGCCGCTAAAATGGCGGCATTGTCTCCGCCGTCGATTGCAACGGTGGCAACCGGGATTCCCTTTGGCATTTGTACCATAGATAACAGGGAGTCCATTCCGTCCATTGTGGAGGATTTGATGGGAATACCAATCACCGGAAGTGTTGTGAATGCTGCTAAAACGCCGCCTAAATGCGCCGCCTTTCCGGCTGCGGCAAGGATTACTTCAATGCCGTTTTCCTCTGCGCTTTTTGCAAATTGCTCCGCTGCCTCCGGCGTGCGGTGCGCGGAAATAACGTTGACGTCTGCGTCAATCTGGAACTTTTTCAGCATACTAAGACAACCCTTTAGCTTTTCAAAGTCTGAATCACTTCCCATGATAACGGCAACCTTTGGATTTTTCATGAAATTCCTCCTTTTCTCCGGGATGCTCTGCCCATCCCAACCTGTGTCAAAAACTGTTATATCTAAGCGGTATGAAGCCGGTTTCAAGCGGCAAATACTATCTATATTATAATACGAAAATGACGCTGAAACAAAGCATTTATGCGTATTTCTGCATTTTTCTACTCTTTGACGATAGGGAAAGAAGGCGGAAACATAAAATTTGTTGATTTGTACCAATGTTTTTCCAAGGTAGAAAAAGGGTGAAAAAAAGCTGTGCAAAGTAACTGAATTTTGCGCGTCTTAAAAATAAATCTTGACAGAATGAAAAAAATATTTAAAATAAGGTTGTAATTTTTCAAAAGATACGATATAATTTAAGATGGTGTTGTATGAAAAAAAGCAGAATTAAAAAAAGGGCAGGTGTCAGTATTATATGCTGTTTTCCAATATACGCTATGATGTCCGCGCGGTTTTAGAGCGGGATCCTGCTGCACGGAGTGCGGCGGAGGTATTCTTTCTCTATCCCGGTGTCCGGGCAGTGTTTTGGCATAGGGTCGCGCATTTTTTCTATCTGCATAACCGGAAATTTATTGCCAGGTGGATTTCCCAGTGTTCCCGGTTCTGGACGGGAATTGAAATTCATCCGGGCGCCACGATCGGCAAAGGACTTTTTATTGATCACGGTATGGGCGTTATTATTGGAGAAACCACGGTGATCGGTAATGACTGCACCATCTACCAGGGGGTTACGCTGGGCGGAACCGGCAAGGAAAAAGGCAAGCGCCATCCAACGCTTGGAAACAACGTGATGGTTGGGAGCGGTGCAAAGGTGTTAGGTCCGTTCACTGTGGGGGACAATTCTAAAATTGCCGCCGGAGCGGTTGTGCTGTCAGAGGTTCCTCCCAATTCCACCTGCGTTGGTGTTCCTGCGCGGATTGTGAAAAAAGAGGGTGTGCGCGTGGAAACCGACCTGGATCAGGTGCGGATTCCGGATCCGATCTCCATGCAGCTGTGCACCCTTTCGGTGCATATTGCCGGCTTGGAAAAGAGAATCCGGGAATTAGAAGAACAAAAAGGAGTTGCAGAAGATGAAAATTTATAATACCATGACGAGACAAAAGGAAGAATTTGTTCCGATTGATCCGCAGGAGGTGAAAATGTATTCCTGCGGTCCGACTGTGTATGATTATTTCCACATTGGAAACGCGCGTCCGTTTATCATCTTTGATACCATGCGCCGCTATCTGGAATATCGCGGCTACAAGGTGAAGTTTGTGCAGAATTTTACCGATATTGACGATAAGATGATCCGCCGTGCAGAAAAAGAGGGAATTACCGTTCATGATCTGGGCGAGCGGTTTATTGCCGAGTATTTCAAGGATGCACAGGCACTCGGAATCCATAAGGCAACGGTACATCCGCGCGCAACAGAAAATATTGACGCAATTATCGAAATCATCAAAACGCTTGTGGAAAAGGGATATGCTTATGCGGTAGACGGAAATGTGTATTTTTCCACGAAGAAATTCCGCGAATACGGGAAACTTTCCAAGCAGCCGCTGGAAGATCTGGAGGCAGGCGCACGGATTGACGTGAACGAGCATAAGGAGGACGCGATGGACTTTGCGCTCTGGAAAGCACAGAAGCCGGGCGAGCCTGCATGGGAAAGCCCCTGGGGCATGGGACGCCCGGGCTGGCATATTGAATGCTCTGCCATGGCAAACCGTTATCTCGGAAAGACGATTGATATTCATTCCGGCGGAAAGGATTTGATTTTTCCGCATCATGAGAATGAGATTGCACAGAGCGAATGTGCAAACGGTGTTCCCTTTGCGCATTATTGGATGCACAATGGCTATATCAATATTGATAATCAGAAGATGAGTAAATCTCTTGGGAATTTCTTCACTGTCCGGGATATTCTCAAAAAATACGATCCGGAGGTGGTGCGCTTTTTCATGCTTTCTGCGCATTATCGCAATCCGATCAATTTCAGCCATGTGTTGATGGAGCAGTCCAAATCTGCGGTAGAACGGGTTTACAACTGTATCGAAAATCTGAATTTCCAAAAGGAGAACGCGCCGGAGCGGGAACTGTCAGCGGAGGAAAGAGCTTGTGCGGATAAAATTGAAGCCTGCAAAAAGGCTTTTGTAGATGCGATGGATGATGATTTAAACACAGCAGACGCATTAGCAGCCATTTTTGATATTGTTTATGCGGCAAACACCTCAATTCAAGCGGACAGCGCAAAGGAGCTTGTTCTGGATGCGCTTTCTGCGATTACAGAATTGGGTGATGTTTTGGGTCTGTTCCAGCAGAAAGAGACTGCGGCGGCATCGGAGGAAATTGAGGCTCTGATTGCAGAAAGAAATGCTGCCCGTGCAGAAAAGAACTGGGCGAGGGCAGATGAAATCCGTGATCGCTTAAAGGAGATGAATGTAGAATTAAAGGATACTCCAAACGGTGTGCAGTGGACGATCCGGAAATAAAGAGGTTGTGACAATGGAGAAAAAACCTGCTCAATATGCGCCCCTGACCCTTGCTTATCTTGGGGACAGTGTTTATGAACTGTATGTGCGGTCGAGGGTGATTCAGGAAAATCCGGAACTGCCGGCGCATAAACTGCATCTTAGAACGGTGCGGTATGTGAAAGCACATGCGCAGAGCAACAGTATGAAATGCTTAGAACCGCTTCTTTCAGAAGAGGAGGAGGCGATTTATAAACGCGGACGGAATGCAAAATCTGCAACCGTTCCAAAAAATGCCGATCTGACCGATTACCGCCGGGCAACCGGATTTGAGGCGCTGATCGGGTACTTAAAGCTAAAAAACGATGCCGGACGGTTAGAGCAGCTGATGCAGCTTGCTTATGATTCGGCAGAGGAATAGCATCAATTCAAAGGAGGAACAATTATGGAGAAAAAAAGATGCACAGAGCTTGCAATTATTGCGAACAAAGTGCGGAAAAATGCACTTTGCGCGGTTTATAGCGCGCAGTCGGGACATCCGGGAGGATCGCTTTCAGTTGCAGATGTTTTGACATTGTTATATTTTGAGGTTATGAAGATTGACCCGAAAAATCCGAAGGATGAAAACCGCGACCGTTTTGTGCTTTCAAAAGGTCATACTGCGCCGGCACTTTACAGTGTTTTGGCAGAACGCGGATATTTCAGCACAGATGAAATTCCGACTTTCCGGAAATTTGGCAGCCGCTTGCAGGGGCATCCGGATATGAAACATATTCCGGGTGTGGATATGTCCACCGGTTCTTTGGGACAAGGCTTTTCCGCAGCAGGCGGTATGGCATTGGCAGGCAAGCTGGATCAAAAGGACTATCGCGTGTATGCTGTTTTGGGAGACGGCGAGTGCGAGGAGGGTCAGATCTGGGAGCAGGCAATGTTTGCAGCGCATTATAAGCTGGATAATTTAACGGCATTCGTAGATTTTAACGGCTTGCAGATTGACGGAGATGTCCGCAAGGTTATGAATCCGACTCCGCTGGATGAGAAATTCAAGGCATTCGGATGGCATGTGATCTGGGCAGACGCGCATGATTTTGACAGTCTGATGTCCGCAGTGGAGGAAGCAAAGAACACAAAGGGTCAGCCGACAGCAGTCATTATGAAATCAATCAAAGGAAAGAATGTTTCCTTTATGGAAAATCAGGCAGGCTGGCACGGCGCAGCTCCGAATGACGAGCAGTATGAGCAGGCAATCGGCGAGCTGGACGCTTTGATCGGAAAATTAGAAGCAAGCTTATAAGAATAGAAGGAGAAGTTACCATGGCAAAAAGAGCGACAAGAGAATCTTACGGTGCGGCGCTCGCACAGTATGGCAAGGATGAGCGCATTGTTGTCTTAGACGCAGATTTATCGAAATCTACGAAAACAGACACCTTTAAAAAGGTATATCCGGAACGGTTTATTAACTGCGGTATCGCAGAGGGAAATATGATGAGTGTTGCAGCAGGCTTGGCAGCATGTGGGAAAATTGTGTTTGCATCCTCCTTTGCAATGTTTGCAGCAGGACGTGCATTTGAACAGATCAGAAATTCGATCGGTTATCCGCATCTGAATGTAAAAATCGGAGCAACGCATGCCGGTATTTCTGTAGGCGAGGACGGAGCAACCCATCAGTGCTTAGAGGATATTGCATTAATGCGCACCATTCCGGGAATGGTGATTATGAATCCGGCAGATGATGTGGAGGCAATGGCATGCGTGAAAGCAGCGATTGACCACGACGGTCCGGTTTATCTGCGGTTTGGACGGCTGGCAGTGGAGGATATTAACGCGCCGGACTATCAGTTTGAGATGGGAAAGGGCGTACAGCTTGCAGACGGCTCGGATGTTACGCTGGTGGCAACCGGACTGATGGTTGCAGAAGCAATCAAGGCAAAGGATTTGCTTGCGGCAGAGGGCGTTTCTGCACGCGTGATTAATATTCATACCATTAAACCGATGGATGAGGACATCATTGCAAAGGCAGCAAAGGAAACCGGCGCGATTGTTACCGCCGAGGAGCATTCAGTCTATGGCGGCTTGGGAAGTGCAGTGGCTGAGGTTGTTACAAAGACCTGCCCTGTTCCGGTACAGATGGTTGGCACAACAGAGTTTGGTGCGTCCGGAAAACCGGCAGTGCTGTTAGAAGCATATGGCTTGACCGCTGCGAATATTGCAGAAAAGGCAAAGAAAGCGATGGCTCAAAAACGGGCATAGATTTTTTAAGGGGATTATTATGAAACGATTATTCTCAGTACTTTTTAGTTGTTTTCTGATTCTTTGGGCATGCTCCTGCGGGAGTGTGCCCAAAGAATCAAATAAGGATAACTGGGTGCAGTTAAAGCCTGGTGAACTTCTGTCTGCGGAGGAGGTAGCGTCGATTGCAGGCTATCAGCCGGTGATGGAGGAAACGCTTGCGCGGCAGAAATCAACTGTAGTTTATCAGAGTGACCCGGTGGGAGCTTCCGATCCTGTGATTGTGGATGTGTACCAGTATCACGGGAGAACAAGCGAAGCTCTGATTCGTCAGCAGTATGAGGAATGGAAAGAAAAACGTCCCTCGTCACAGGAGATTGACGGATTTATCGGCGTGGATGCATTTTTAGCCTATCCGTCTCTGCACCTTTACAAGGATGGAATCCATGTTGTGATTACAGCCGGCTCCGGATCGGATGAAACGCAGGCAGATCTGCTGCAAAGACTTGCCGTTCCGGTTCTGGAACACTTAAATGCGTTCTTAGAACAGC
>CAKSJF010000060.1 GCA_934462945.1 uncultured Clostridia bacterium
GCATACATGTGAGCTGGCACAGGCATTAGCAATTCTGACCGGCTTTGCCCCCTCTCCAGCAAAATTGAGTCAAGTATTGGCAAGTGAGAACGATCTCGTTCCGACAACATTATCCAGCTGTCTCTTTAAATATATGGCACTGTTAAAGTATCAAAGAAACTATCCGGTTGTTCTCAGGGAAATCCGCTCCCTATGGGGAAAAATGCTGTACGAGGGTGCAACCACCTTTTACGAAACAATTGGCGGTGCAGCAGATTTCGAGGAAGCCGGAAGTCTCTGTCATGGCTGGTCTGCCGTTCCGATTTATGTTTATCACAAAATATTCGGAAATTTTTACGAAAACTAAAAAAGCGGATGGAAGTCTGATTACCTGACTTCCATCCGCTTTTATTCACATTTCCCGTCTTCCCTCCAGCGCTTTTATGAGGGTGACCTCATCTGCGTATTCCAGATCACCGCCAACCGGAATGCCATGGGCAATTCTGGTCACACGGATTCCCATTGGCTGAAGCAGCTTGGAAAGATAAACCGCTGTTGCCGTTCCGCTGACGGTTGGATTCGTTGCCATAATGACCTCTGAAACCTGATCCTCGGCGATTCTCTCTAACAGCTCTTTGATTTTTAAATCCTCCGGTGCAATTCCGTCCATAGGAGACAGCGCTCCGTGCAAAACATGATACACACCGTGGTATTCATTTGTTTTCTCAATTGCCGAAACATCTTTCGGATTCTCCACTACGCAGATCACCGAATGATCCCTCTCCGGAGACGCGCAAACTGCACAGGGTGCGGTATCGGTAAGATTCTGGCACACCGGGCAAAGGCAGATCGAATTTTTTGCATGCAAAATTCCCTCCACCATCTCCTGAACTTCCTGCTTTGACATGGAGTCCAGAATATGAAAGGCGATTCTTTCTGCACTTTTTCTTCCGATTCCCGGAAGCTGTTCAAACTTTTCAATTAATACCTCAATTGGTACTGCATGCATATTTTCATCCCCTGCATGTTAGAATAATCCCGGAATATTGATGCCTCCGGTAATTTCGCTCATTCCCTCTGTCATCATATCGTCTGCCTTTTTAATAGCTTCATTGACAGCAACCAGCACTAAATCCTCTAACGTCTCAACGTCCTCCGGGTCAACTGCCTCCGGCTTGATTTTAATCGAAAGAATTTCTTTCTTGCCGTTTGCCTGCACTTCAACCACTCCGCCGCCGGCTGTTGCTTCTACTGTCTTTTCTTCCATTTCACTCTGAACGCGTTCCATTTCCTCCTGCATCTTCTGAGCTTGTTTGATCACGCTGTTCATGTTCTTGTTTGTGTTCATTCCAGCTCCGTGGAATCCCTTATATTTACCCATTTTCATTCTCTCCTTTTTCCTGATCTTCTAAAAACTCTTCCTCCTCATCCTCCTCGTCAAAGGTTGTCTGGGAATAGGTTTCAGATTCATAATGTACAAAATCGCTCTCATCCGTCAGTTCAACAATCTCCGGAAAATCCTCACACAAAGCATCCAGGGGATCGTCTTTGTTGTTCTGCGGACTCGGCGTATCTGCCGTTGTTTCCTCCTCGGCGTCTGCTGATGCTCCGCCAATTTTCCAATAATCAATGATGTGGTCTGCCACATCCTCCTCAAATACTGCTTTGATACACAGCTCAGCGCCTGCCTGCTTTTGAAAGGCATCCTGAATTTGCGAAAGATAGGTTGCCGCGATTTTTTTCTTCATCGCCTCCTGCTGATCAAACAGCATAAGGAGACCCTCTCCGTCGATGGTGATTCGCCTGTTTAAGACTGCACTTGCCACAAACGGAAGTTTTTTTGCAATCGCCTGTGAAATTTTATCCCACTTCCGGGCAGCTGCGACCATCGGTGAATCTGCCGTCAGCTTTGTCTCATCTAAAGGACAATAGAGCCTGGCAGAAACCTTTTGCGGCTTCTTTTTTTCCGGTTTACTTTTTTTTTCTTCCGGGGGCGCTGCGGTGACAGTAATACCGTTTTGAACCTTTTCCTCCAGCGTTTCAATTCTGGAAAGTACAGCGTCAGCGGATCTGTTTAAAGCCGGCTGTGAAAGCTTCACCAATGCAAGTTCATAGGCAATCCGCGGATTTTTCATCCACTTCGCCTCATTCATTGCCTGCGACAAGCCTGTGATCGCGTCGGCAATTTTTTCAAACGAAACCCGTTCTGCCTGCGCGCGAACCTGCACCATGTCCTCCTCCGAATAATCCAAAAGTCCGGACGGGTCTTTTGAAATTTTACAAATCATCAGATTCCGGTAATATCGAACCAGAGAATCTAAAAACAGGGTCAAATCCCTGCCGTCTGATGCTAAGGTATTCACCGTTTCTAAAAGCGTTTCGCTGTCTCCGTTTGTGATTGCGTCGACCGCACTGCGAATCAACTCATCCTCCGCCATGCCAAGGGTACTGATAATATCTGCTTTTGTCAGATTGTTCCCGCAGGCAGAAATACAACGCTCCAAAATGCTCAAACCGTCACGCATAGAGCCGTCCGCCAGGGATGCCAATAATGCATAGGCATCATCTGTAATCGAATATCCGTCCCCGGATGCAATTTCTCTCATCCGAAGAATAATATCAGACGGGCGGATTCTTTTAAAGTCAAACCGCTGACACCGGGAAAGAATTGTTTCCGGAACGCGGTAGGCTTCCGTGGTTGCAAGGATAAAAATGACATGCTCCGGCGGTTCTTCCAGGGTTTTTAAAAGCGCGTTAAATGCGCCGGCAGACAGCATATGCACCTCGTCTATGATATAGACGCGGTATTTTGTCCGTGCAGCGGCATAATGCACATCCTCCCGAATCTCCCGGATACTGTCCACACCGTTATTGGACGCAGCGTCTATTTCCGAAACGTCCATAATACTGCCGTCTAAAATACCGCGGCAGGTATCGCACTCGTTGCAGGGAGATCCGTCCTTTGGATGTTCGCAGTTAATTGCCCTCGCAAACACCTTTGCAGCCGTTGTTTTTCCTGTTCCTCTTGTTCCGCAGAAAAGATATGCATGCGCAATTTTTCCGCTTTGAATCTGATTTTTCAGGGTGCGTGTGATATGTGTTTGTCCGACTAAATCTTCAAACACAAGCGGTCTCCATTTCCGGTAAATCGCCTGATATGCCATAAAACACACCCCCTAAGCATGAATAAACAAAAAAAAGGCTCCGACCGAGGAATCCATAACACATCAAAAGCTCCGCTTATTGCTGCTTGGTTCCCCATCTGACAAGGTTCACGGTTTTCAATCGCACGGGCTCGGTCATCATCGCCAATATGAAATGTCTTTATATATTATACCTCATTTTTTCATAAACTGCAAGCATTATTTAAAAATTTTTTAAAAAATCTTCAAAAATTTTTCCAACGCATAAAAATTCGTCCGCGTAATTCTACATTTTATTTTGTAAAAATCACGCTTTTTTATGTGTTTTTCCCATCATTATGCAGAAAGACAAAAAAGATCATACTTTTTAAGTTTTCCCGTCGAATCCTGTCGGACGAAATAGCTGGATTTTTTTCAAAAACTAATTTATAATAAACTTATCAAATACAAAAGAAAGGTGTATTTCAAAATGGAACAATTAGTAAAAGAAAAAAGTATCACAATCGAAAACGAGGCTCTGACGCTCCGCTACATACTCACGCGCAGCGACGAGACAAAAGGCTACGGCGCAAAAATTGAGAAGCAGTCCAGCCAGGGCGGTTATGAGGAGGCACAGCAGGAAAATCTGTTTCCGAATTATCCGCAGGCTAACCGCTTTCTTCTGAGTCTGGCACAGCACTCCGTCACACCGGTTTCCTTTCCGGATATTATAGAAGATTATATGTGCCTATAAAAATGAAGATGCTAAAAAAGGCACAGACCGTTCAAGGGCATAAACGTCCCTGAACGGTCTGTGTCTTTTACTGCATAGCCGATTTTCTGATCCTGATTTCCACCGTTGTCCCCTCACCTTTCCGGCTTGCAAAATGAATACTGCTGTTTTCTCCGTAAAGCAGCTTCATGCGCCGGTATGCATTTTTAATTCCGTAGCTGCCGTCATAATGCTCCAGATCATTTAAGGCGGCAAGCTTTTCTTCGTCCATTCCATATCCATTATCGGAAATCCGGATTAACACATCCTCTCCGTCTGATACCGCCTCCATCCGCAGCCGGCAGTCCGGACGTCTGCCGATCATGCCATGCAGGACGCTGTTTTCCACAAATGGCTGTAAAAACAAATGCGCAATTTTCAGATTCTTTAAACCGTCCTCCACATAAAACTCTGCATGATATTCTTTGCCGTGCGAGATTTCATTAATTTTAATATATTTTCGGAGCATATCTGTTTCTTCCCAAAGCGTGAACACGTCTTTTCCGCGGTTCAGGACGGCATGATAGTATGCCACCATATTTTCTACAAGCTCCAGCGTCTTTTCGTCCTTTTTCAAAAAAGCATTTAGCTGAATTGCAGAAAGAGAATTATAGAGTGTATGCGGATTGATTTGACTTTGCAGAAGATTTAATTCCAGATTCTTCTTTTCCAGTTCAATCTCGTATGCCTGGCGCGAAACCTCCTTGATTCTTGCCGCAAGGCGGTAGATTGCCGTTTTCATCACCTGAAGTTCCTTTGCATCGCTGCTCTTAATGCGATACCATCCCTCCTCGTCCTGCATCAGCTGTTCTAAATCTGTTTTTCCCAGACGGTCGATAAATTCTTCCACACCGCCGGTTAAATGAATCATCTGCCGATAAAGAACATACACCATCAGACTGCCGATAAAAAGGAAAATCAACACAGTCAGAAAAATAATCATCATTCTCTGCTGCCGGATCAGCTGATGATCCGGTTCAAGCGCAGTAAAAAACTGCTCATTGATCTCCTCGGTCAGATAGTCCCCGAAATTCTGACTCCGGTTGATAATCTGAATCTGTTCGGACGCAGGCGCGGAAATACAGATTCTGCATCGGAGAATATTCTCCTGATCCAGTCCGATCTGCCGGTAAAAGGTGAGATACCGGTTATTCTGCCGATCCTCTCCCACCTCCTGCTCCCAGAGTGCGTCGGTCATATTCAGATGCTTTAAAATCTCCTCGTGATTTTCTAAGCGTTCCATCCGCATGATGTATTTATTTTCATAAATCCGGTCATTAGAAACAAAAATACTGATCTGATCCTGTTCGTTTGTAATCGTATCCATATAATAGGTCATATTATTGGAAAATTCAAATTGCTCGGACATATTCTTATCGCCTGGATCAAGATTATCTACAATATAGTTATACTTTAAAATAGAATTGGTTTTCTGAATTGCATTTTCCACCGAGCTGCGGACGTTTTTTGTGTACTCCGCTAAAAGCTGTCTTTCCCGGTCTAATTCTATCTCGCGGAAATAATGGCACACCAATCCGCAGAGAACCGACAGAATCAGCAATACCGGAACCAGCATAATCAATATGTTATTCCATAACACCCGGCGAAAAATACTATCCTTTTCCATTTACTGCTCCTTTTTCAGAAATTCCTGCTGAAATTCTTTCGGATTCATTCCGACATACTGTTTAAAATTCGTCACAAACTGCGGCTTACTCTTATAGCCGACACGCTCCGCCACCTCATACACCTTTGCATTCGGATTGGCAAGCAGATGCTTTGCCTCGTCCATCCGCACCGAGGTGAGATATTCAAAGATGGTTTTTCCGATATATTTTTTAAAAATACTCCGTGCATAGCTGGAACTGATAAAAAGCTCCTTGGAGATTTGCTCCACATTTGAAATGGCGCTGTAGTTTTGGTTGATGTAGTTGACAATATCAGAAACCAAAACATCATGGCTGTCACGCTCATTATCGCTAACCGTCGTCATCACAGCATTCAAAATATTGTAAAGCCACTGACGGAATGTTTTGATATCGCTGAAACGGTCCTGCTTGTGCCACATCACATCCACATCTCCAAACACCGTTTTTAAATCCATATTCCGGGACAGCAAAAACATCTGCACAGCCGCCACTGCCGCCACATAATACCCTTGAATCCGCTTTGCCGGACAATAAGGGTTATCCGGGCAGAATGCGTCAATCAGCATCCAAAGCTGCTTTGCAGAAAAGCTCTCTGCAAGCTGCTCCAAAGCCTGGCGCATATCCACTGCCGTATAGTCTGCCTCAAACTGATTCTTTTCACTGCACGCAATATTATTCTCATCTGCAAGATTGTTCCAAAGTGCGCTGTCCGCCTCCTTCGGCATGGTGTGAAAATTGAAAAATTCACTATGTACCGCCGATACGCCGGCACGGCAGAACAGCCCGTCGCACCGCATTTCCTCCATAGCGGCAGAAAGTTCAGAGTGAACCTGCTGATAAAATGCGTCTGCCTCCTCCTCGCTCATCAAAAGAACTGCCACCCGATTCAGATTTTCAATCACCGCGATACCGTCTAATTTCTTTAACAAATGCGCCTGAATCCAGCGGAGAATCGTTCCGGATTCCTCCTTTTCCGATTCCAGCTTAATCATCATAAAGCTGTGATAATGCGACATTTTCAACTTTTCCGGCAGCTCCGCGCAATCCTCATAGCTGATCTGATGAGAATACAGCAGCCGGTATAAAAAATTTTCCCGGAGCATGAGCAGATTTGTTTCCATAATCTGATGAAATTCTTGATACTTTTTCTCATCCTCAAGCTTTGCAATCACGCGTTCAATAATGCCGGTCAGTTCATCCCGGTCGATCGGCTTTAGGATATAGGAACCAACCTCATTTTCCATCGCATTTTGCAGATAATGGAAGTCCTCATAGCAGCTGATAAAAATAATCTTGACATCCGGGTTCTTTTCCCGGATTTTTTTCGTCATTTCAATCCCGTTTAGGATTGGCATTTCTATATCGGTAATAATAATATCCGGGTTTAAGGATGCAAAAAGCTCCAGTCCCTCTTGTCCGTCCTGTGCAACCTGAATTTCCGTAATTCCGAATTTTTCCCATTCCACAAAGCACAAAAGGCTCTGCACCTGAATATCATTATCATCTACAATTAACAGCTTATACATTTCGCACCTCCTCATTCATACTACCATATTTTCAGGAAAAAGTAAACTGTTTTTTTCTGTATATTTGAGAAAGGACAGTATCAGCACTGTCCTTTCCGTGTTATTTTCTTATAAAACAATCTTCAGACCATTCTGTGCATCAGTCCATGCAAAGACTTTTGCTGTGTAGGTTTTGCCCTCTTGCTTTTCCAGTCCGTCAATCTGCATGGTAACCGCGTCAAAGATCGGTGCGTTCTCAACATTCTGAACGGCTGATTTCACAAGACGTCCGTCCTCATAAACTGCAAATACGCACATGAGCGACTCTCCTGCATTCGTTCCGTTTAAGGACAGCTTGCAGATATTTGTACCCGGCATCAGTTCGGAAATTTCTTCTCCGTCCTCTGTCTGATACAGCGCTGCGGATGCTTTTGCAAAGGTGATGCTGTTAACGCACATACTCATTCCGGCTGCATTGGTAAATCTGATTTTGTTGCCGCCCTTTTTCAGGAAAACCTCTCCTGCCTTTTGGGTCAGCATGGTAAACATGCTGCCGGAATCTTTCAGACTTAACGGCTGCTTTTCAACGCCGTTTACCGAGAACTGAATCACAGAATTTGCAGGCTCTCCATGTCCGGAAGTCCAGATCATGTTGTAGCTTCCATCCTCCGGAACATTGACTGTATACTCTGCGTAGGTTGCAGCACGACCGTTTTCCGGTCGGCAGAATACCAAATCTCCTGTATATCCGCCTGCTCCGGATGCCGTATTGACACCTCTTTTTCCATCCCACATGTAATCTGTGTAGAGTGCATTTAGTTTAATGACACTCTTGTCAATCGGTTTTTCTTCTTTTAAAGTCAGTGTGAGCGACGCTACAAATGCCGGATTTGCTCCATCTAATGCCAAACGGAGTGTGTTTTTACCCTGATTCAGAGAAATTTCTCCAAGCTCTATATTCTGGAGCGTTTCATAGCCGCCAGTCGGATCAATCTGCGTCTGAATTTCCGGATCCTGACTATTTACCGACAGATTGAATCCTGCTTTCTGATCTCCGCCAATACCCATATGAGTTGTCACTGTATAAACACCCGATTTCGGAACATTTATTTCAAACTTTCCATAGTTGTTTACACGATAAACAATATAGTGTGCTGCCGTCTCCATCACTGTTTTTCCGCCGGTATAGCTAAAGCCTCTGAATCCGTCAGTATAATCCTTTGCATAAATCAAATGTGTATCCGCGTCCGGCTCATCATTTTGGTAGCTTAATGTAAAGCCTGCAAAAATCATACCTGTTGCAGACGGAGCAAAGCTTTTTCCTGTGGTTGCATTATAAACACGGATTGTGCTTTCACCCTCCGGCAGATAGATCATGGAATTGTTTTGATCCAGTACAAAGTCCTGAATGGTGAAATATCCTCCGGTTGAACCAATCGTTGCCCAGTTTTCTTCCTCACAGTTTACAATAATCTGCAAATGACCCTCGACCGTGTTTCCGTTTCCTGCACTGATCTTCATCTGATACCAGCCGGCTTTTTCGGTGGTAACCAAATAATCTGCCCAATCCGGAACAGGCTGGAAGCTTAATTTGTTGTCCTGTACTGCAATTGCGCGGTTTGCTGCATGATAATCCTTTGCATAGAAATAAGTTTCTCCCTCTGCCGGAACAAATCCCTGCAAGCTGGTTTTTGCAGTTGTGGTAATTGCTGTTCCGATTTTTCCGTACGGAGAAATTCCGGCAACCGAAATCACGTAATTCTTTCCGGCAATTAAATTGGTCAGCTCCGCTGTGTAGCTTGCCTTCATCTCCTCCGGTCTTGCAGCCTGATAGAAATCAGAAGGAATAATCATAGAGGAAATCAGATCGTTTCCATCTGCAAGCCGTGCCTCAATCTGATAACCCTTGACAAAGCCATCCTGCGCCCATTCATCGGTGGCTACATTATCAGCTTTCGGGAAGCTGATCGTTGCGGAATTGTCCTTTACTTCGTCTACCGTAACTGCTGCACCCTCTGAAAAATACGGAATATTGGAGCGTTCCGCACGATCCTCGGTATAATGGAAAGAATCTGTGCCATTCACAATTCCCTCTACGTTGATCACCCACGGATCACCGATAAACCGGCCGTTTTTCACATCCATCCGGTAAACCGAAACGACATTATCAGAAACCTCAATCATCATCGTCTGGCAAATGTCGTAGTCACTTGTCTGAATGACACCGTGGTTATGCACCGCGCCGTTTGTTCCCATACAGAAAGATTCTATTGCTGTAAATCCGTTCTGCCAGATACATTCCGGCATCTGCGCCGCTCTATGTTCATGTGCTGTCAGGTTAATCACCTGCGGATACTGCTGTAAAAAGCTCTTAAATTCATCCGTGTATATTCCAGCCTCGCCCTCGCTGATCGTTCCCTGAATCGGATGGTGCAGCATTAAAAATACCGGCTTATTTTCATCCTCTGCAACAGCGTTCTGAACTTCTGATTTAACCCAGGCTTCTGTTTCTGCCGTCATGGTACCGCTATAGTCCTTTGCTGCTGCCGCAATCACATGATAACCGTCTAACACCGTGCTATAGTTTACAGTCTGTCCGGTTTTCTCCTCAAAAGTATCCCTCGCCTGCTGTGAGATTGTCACATCAAAGTTTGCCTGCGGATATTCGTGATTTCCCATGGCATAAACAACCGGTGTGTCCGCATTATTTTCCTGGAGCGCTGCAGATAAAAGGTCGTAGCGTTCCGGAATCACCTGGGTGCTGTCATTCTGATAGATTACGTCACCCGTTAAGAGAATGCCGTCCAGGGACGAATCCATCGTGTTGTATGCGGAAAGTGCCTTTTTAAAGCTTGCAACCGAAGCTTCCGTTGTGAAATGACTGTCTCCCATCACCGCAAAGCGTGTAATACTCTCGTCTCTGGGCGTCCAGTCCTCATTTGCCGCCATTGCCGGAACAAATGTACCAGACATTAATCCCACGCTTAAGAGGCATGATAAAAATTTTTTCATTTTGCATCTTCCCTTCTTTTTTATTTAACTTCATTATAGCGCACATCGCTGATTTTTGAAAGCGTACTATTTGCTTTTTCAACCTATGCAATCTGCTTTTTTAATACACAACCACGCCGCGCAGATCGCCTGCCAAATAGTAAATTGCATGACTTCCCGGCTCAATTTCGTTCAAGTTCATCCGCTCAAAACGTTTTCCCTCTTTTTTCAGCACAAAGTTGTAGCCCGGATTTGCAAAAAGCGCCGTATCATTATAGAAGAACAGCCGTTTTGCATCACTTTTCCGGACAAGCTGCTTGGTAAGAAAGCTGCCTGTTCCCCATTCCTCCGGGTCACCGGTCAGGTCAACTGCCTCTGCAATTTTGATTCCGGTTTTTTCAAAGGATCGTTGCTGATAGAACAAAATAAACGCTTTTTCCGGAAGATTTTTGCCGGTTTCCTCATCCACACGATAGGTCATGGTGGAATAGGATTCAATTGTCAGGTCATAACAGATCTGATCGTCCTCATCAACGGTCACTTTCTTGCTTGTGATCACACCGCACATAATTTCTTTCTGCATGATGCTCTCCGTTTTTCCGCTCAAAAGTACCAGCCGGACATCCGAGCTTTCGCCCTCTCCGTAAAAGTGCACCTTTACGCCGTCGGCAGTCTTATTCAAAAGATCATTCCAGCTGACATTTTTCACGGCAAATGCGCCGTCATTATCATAAATACCGATAATCGGTGCGTCCTCAAAAAAGAGTGTGTAGCCGTTGACATTGATATAGGGGGTTCTGTCGTTCGGGAACTGCGATACATAGGTTTCAGACGCACCCAAGCCGTAAAACGGCTCCGGTTCGGATACTTCTTTCACCTTTCCGTCATTGTCTAACCGAAAGAGAAATAATCCCTCTCCGTCCTTGTCCTTTGTGGTATACTGTAAGTCCTCACGCGTCAGATTATCGTTAAATTTCACCTTTTTCCGCAGGTGGAGCACACGCTTTGAAATTTCCGGCTCTAAGGCATAGACAGTGATAACAATGTCGTCCTCGTCCTCATCATCATAGGAAAGCATCAGTCCCAAAAATTCCTTAACGGTCAGAGCATCGTCTGCTGCGACCACATACGCGCAATATCCCATCGGATCGAAATATGCAATAACATCCCGTCCGATTAAGCTATTGTAGCCGGCATTCATCTGATAGGCTCTGCTGCCGCTTTTAAAATAAGTGTCGCGGCGGTCAAAGCTGATATTTCCGATACTGATACTCTCTCCGCCCACCGAGCGCAGAACATCTGAAATCACACGCTCCGAAACATTCAGCACCAGTCTGTCCTCTGTTTCATAATAATCAAACACAGAATCGATTTTGATTTCGGAAAAATCGGCGCGTCTGCCGTCTAAAAATGCGGTCAGTTTTTTATTTTCAAATTCCTTAAGCCGTAAATTTTCCGATTCTCCCCTGGTGTAAATAATTTCATCCTCTTTGACCGCTGCGATCAGACCGCCGGTTTTTAAATCGTAGCAATCCAGGAAAAGAACCGTTCTTCCCTCTCCGATTACCGCTTTTGCAAACCGTCCGGCTAATTGCTGCGGTTCTTGGGTCACCTCGCCGTTATAGCGCAGAATGGTGTCCTTGGTGCGGTATACCTTGTCGTCATCATAAAAGGTGAGCTGGCTTACATACGGCATTGCATAGCTGTGATCCTCGCTGTCATCTCCGTTGACTGAATCAAGATAGAGATACCGCACCTCTGTTTTTTCGTCCGGCTCATAATAGAGAATATTCTCCTCATCATCCACCCAGATTGTCGCGCTGGTATATTCCGCATCATACAGGGTGACTGCATTTTCAACTGAAAAGGTATACACATTTTTTTCTGAAAGAATCCGGTGGTTCTTTTTATATTTGTTCTTTTCCACATAAAATTCAACCGAACCGCCCTCCTCGCTGATCGCATAAAACCGACCCTGATAAGCGCTGATTCCGAATCTTTCTCCTAATACATTCTCGCCTGACTCCGAAATGCTTCCCTTTCCGTCCTCATAGCTGAATTCCGTGGTTTCCACACAAAGGGCATTGGAAAACATCTGAAACATGGCGTCCACCGTCAGATTTCCGTTTTTGTCGTTTGTGATTCCGCGGTTTAATCCCAAATCACCGGCAACCGCAAGAAATCCTTCTGCTCCGCGCGTCTGCGCCAATTTTTCATAACCCAAAATCTTCACCAAAACCACATTTGCCATAGTCTGGGTCAGCGGCTTTTCCGGTGCAAACTCTGTTTTCGAAATGCCGGCTACAAAACCGTTTTGATAAAGCGCGCTGACAGATGTGCGGTATTCGCTTTCAGAAATATCGGTAAAGGGCGTACTCTCCCATCCCACATCCGAAAGTCCTGCAAGACGCGCGGCGCAATAGGCAAATAAACCGCGCGTTGCCGTTTCTGATTCCTGATAAGCGCCCGGCAGGATTCCGATTGCCTTTAAAAGTCCCTCCGGCTCTGCTGCAAATGCCGTCTGCATCAAGAGCAGCAGGCACAGAACAACTGCTGTGATTCTTTTTCTCATAATCCCACCTCACTCATCATTGCATCTACCATTCTTGCCGCCATTGCACGCGTTGCCGTTTGCTTTGGTGCGAAAGCATTTTCCCCGACACCGTTTATGATTCCGGTTTTCCGCATGGTATAAACAGCATCCTTTGCATAATCAGAAATATCCTCATGATCAAAAAATTGTTCTAAACTGCGCTCTGTATCAAATCCGCGCTTTTTCATTGCCCTAAACAGCATAACCGCCATATCCTGACGTGTGATTTTTTCACCAACACCAAAGCATTCCTCACTCACACCATAGGCTAATCCCTCCCGGACTGCACTTGCGATATAGGGTGTGTACCACGCGTCCGCCGGTGTATCGGAAAAGCTGACTCCGGCTGCGGAATCAAACACACCCATTGCCGCTACCAGCATTTTTACAAACTCCTCCCGGCTGATCGGGTCATTCGGACGGAATTTCTGATCCTCTCCGACTGCCACCACACCGCGCTCCTGCAAACGTTCAACGCTCTCTCTTGCCCATTCCGCCTCGGAAAGATCTGAAAATTCTTTCTTTTCCGGCTTATCATCCGGCTTTTGTTCCGGTTCTTTATCCGGAGTCTGCGGTTTTACAGACGGAATCACAACCGATGATCCGGTGGTTTTGCCGCCGCCCGAACCGCCTCCGCCGCCGGTCTGTTCGGAAACAGTTACCGACAGCTCTTTTTTCGTAAGCTCCTTTTTGCAGAAATAGCCGTCTAAAAGATAGGTCACCTCAGCAGCGACAGAAAGCTTGACTGTGCCTTTATTTCCGGAGGTAAACTGCAATTCCGCTGCCGTTTCCGAATCCTGCGCTTTTGCAGAGACGATCACATTTTTTCCGTCTGTGCGAAGTGTTGCGTCCTTTGATACAAGCGACAGTTTTCCTGCCACAGCTTCATCCGGGCAAACAATCGTAAAGACTGCTTCGGACAGATTGGTCTGAACAGCGTTAAACCGGAGCGGAATCCGGATTCCCTGCCCTACGTTTCCGCGCTGGTCAGAGAGTGACAAGCTCACATTGTCCTTTTCATACTCTGTTAAAAGCCAGCGGTTTACCCGAGAATCAAAAGCTTTCTGGAATGCGGAAAGCTCGGTCATCTGCTCCATGCTGACGATATCCTGATAAAACGCATTCTGGTTTTTCTGAATCAGACTATGCTTTTTTAGATCAATGGAAAGCGCATTGCATGCGTCCTGATTGGTCAGAACCGCTTTCACTTTCGCCGTATTATTCGCCTGATTCAAGCGTTCAAAATATGCATATTTTTGATATGCCGAGATAATGTCCTGCTTGGATTCTGCCTGAAATTTCACAAAGTGTGAAAAAAATCTGGACTGATCGGTTACCCCGGTCAAAAGCGTTTTCCGGTTTAAACCTAACATTGCCTCATACTGTGCGAAAACTGCGTCTGCATCCTCCGCATTCTCTGCCGCTTTTAAGCCTGCAATCAGAGCCTCCAGCTGATCTTTGCTGATATAGTTTATTTTCTGCGTTTTCTGCTGTCCGTACTCCGGGGTAATCCGCACGTTATAGTCACCGTTCGGAGCGGATTCCTCAAACTGATAGGTCATAGAAAAGCTGCCGTCCGGATTGCTTTTGACAGGTTCTAACGTATACTGAATTGAGCTTTTCTTTACGTTTACAAGCTTTCCGGAAATCATTCTTCCGCCAATCGGTTCATCTGCACCAGAAAGAACTGTTCCGGTGACGGTAACCGTTCCGCCCTCCTCCGTAACCGAAAGAGAATCAACCGTGCTTTTTCCGGAGTCTGTTTCCTCTGTACCTGTTTTCCATTTTACCGCTTCTTCCTCACACCGGATTCCGCTTTTTTCGGAAATACCGGTAAGTTTCATCTGATATGCGGTGTCATACGAAAGTGTATCTTTTAACTTGATTGTCAGAACATTTTCCTCTG
>CAKSJF010000061.1 GCA_934462945.1 uncultured Clostridia bacterium
GATGATATCCGCCCCTACGGGAGGGTGGTTATGTTGCTTATTTTATGATTGCATAGAATGCAAATTAATATTTTTTTGCCGGCTGCGGTATCGGTTGAAGAATTTTGTTTGATGAAATTGCGGGCGGATGATATCCGCCCCTACGGGAGGGTGGTTATGTTGCTTATTTTATGATTGCATAGAATGCAAATTAATATTTTTTTTGCCGGCGGTGGGATTGATCATACCGTTTATCAATTGTGGTATGATGTTCAATCAATCACATTATAACATGTTTTCATGTACGGGTAGATAACATCTGCCGTGCGTTTTTCCAAAATATCAAGGCTCTGATTTTTTTGAAACCAACCATTTTCATTGATCAAATCCGTTTCGTAGGGGCGGATATCATCCGCCCGTTTGGTATTCCAAAACAATTTCATTCTTTATTCATTCGATTTCTCTTAATTTTTGAGGATTATTCAATATGTATTCTGCTTTTGTAATGTAATCATCCTGATCGCGGATAATATGCTCATAGAATGATTTTTGCCATACGGGAAAACCAATTTCTTTTGAAATCCACCGTTTCAATTGACCAATTACCGTTATAATTGATTTCGTAGGGGCGGATATGATCTGCCCGTCTTCATCATTTGCAATAATTAAAATGAGATGAACATGGTCGGGCATAATAACATATTTATCAATTTTCACATTGGTGTAATGAAGCGGAATAGCATTGATTGCCCGATCGGCAATTTTTCCATATTCGGATAAATTTGAACGGACAAAATCGCTTGTGTCGGATGAATCCTGGAAAAGCATATCCGTTCCTGCATTTTTCCAAAATAATGGTTGTCTGTCCTTTGTACCGATTGTGATAAAATAAAATCCGTTTTGTGAATAATCATAATCCTTTAACCGGATTTGTTTTCTTTGGGGGAACTTGTTCATAGTGATCTTCCTTTATATTAATTTGGGGACAATCAATATCATTTTATTTTGTGTCTGTAATGATTGTATCATATAAATGCGTTTTTTTCAAGAATTTTGTTCGTTGAAGATTCGGGCGGATGATATCCGCCCCTACGTCAATTATAGGGTACAAATGTTTTAGCTTAATTTTGCAGTCTCTTTATTATATCATGTTTATCAAATGTACAGTTTTAAGTGGGACGAGGCGGTAGGGGCGGATATCATCCGCCCGAATTCTTTTATCCGGCAGAAGCGGGCGGATAATATCCGCCCCTACGGAGGAATGATGATGGTGTTTATTTATGATTGCATAATCGTATTTTAACATGTTTTTTTCCATCGACAAACAGAAAAAAACATGCTATACTATAGGTAATAAGGGATTTTGCAGAAAGTTTCCCTAATGTGTCAAAAAAACAAAAATACAAACACGCAAAAGCCTTGTATAATGTAATTGTACAAAGGAGATGCGGAAAGAAAAAGGAGCCGCGGATGTCATGAACAAAAGACAGTATCAAATCCTTTCCCTGCTTCGGAGAAAGCATGAATATGTAACCTTTGGAGAGCTTGCAGACGAGCTTTCGGTATCGGTGAAAACCATTCGGAACGACATCGCCGCCATGAAAGAGTATTTGGCGGAGGAGCATGTCGGCGAGTTGGAAACAAAGCCGCATGCCGGAGTCCGGCTCAGGATTCCGGAGGAGGCATGGCAGAAAATTTGTCAGAGCGAGCCGGAGGAGGATCGGGAAATCCTGTTCTTCATCATCCGTCAGCTTTTAAAAAACGGCAGTCTGACCGCACAGCGTCTTGCAGAACAGTATTACATCGGAAGAACGCAGCTGGACAAAATCTTAGATACCGCGCAGCAATGGTTTTTTGAAAACCACATTCTATTTGAAAGAAAGCGCGGCAAGGGGATTCTGATTCAGTACAGCGAGTGGAACTACCGTCTGGCAAGACTTCGCTTCTATCAGGAGTATCTTTCCGAATACGAAAAACTCCCCGGCAGACGCGAAGCAAAAAGCGCATTTATGAATGCCGGAGAATATTCGGCAATGTGCGCGGCGCTCTCAGGCTTTGAGACTGACCGCACAGCGGCGCTGATTGC
This sequence comes from uncultured Clostridia bacterium, assembly GCA_934462945.1. Classification (GTDB taxonomy): domain Bacteria; phylum Bacillota; class Clostridia; order UBA1381; family UBA1381; genus RQCD01. The sequence goes on from CAKSJF010000061.1 coordinate 2,066, forward strand.
AGAAACAGAACAGGAATTCGGATTGCATTTTAACTATGTATCCGGCGTAAACCTCCTGTTTCTCACCTCACTTTGTATTGTACGAAGCCGCGCCGGCAATGAGATCAAAATGCCGGAAACCCAAAGCATCCCAACCGACGGCGAATCCGGAACGCTCTTTTCAGAAGCCCTGGCAGAACGGCTGGAGGAGGCATACAAAATCCGGCTTTCCAAAGAGGAACGGGGATTTCTGAAATTTTTAGCAGACGTTTCGGAAATTCAGGAATTTGAATCGGAGGAGGAACGGCGGAGCTTTGAGGGAAAAAACGTGGAGCTTTGCCGGTTTACTGTAAAGCTGGTGAACATTTTAAGCGAGGTTGCAGACCTTGCGCTCCGCGAGGACAGAATCTTTGTAAAGCAGATGTTCTTACAGCTGAAAGCAACCATCTCCCGGCTGAAATACGGAATTGTTTTTAAAAACCAGCTGCTCGGTCAGATCAAGGCGAAATACCCCAATATGATGGCGGTGGCATGGTTTCTGGAAAACATTTTTGAAAAGGAGCTGGGTTTGGAGCTAAACGAGCATGAGGTCGGATTTTTAGCGCTTCATATCGGCGGCGCGATCGAGCGTCAGCTAAGCGGACTGACCGCCTGCATCGTCTGTGACTACGGAATCGGCATTTCGCAGATTTTAAGAGAAAAAATCACACGCTCCATTCCGGAATTGAAAATCACAGCAGTCTATTCCGGTCGGGATATTCAGAAAATCAAGCAGGATTCCTGTGATTTTGTGATCACAACCACCTCTTTAGACGGCTACCGGCTAAACCGCGACATGATCACCGTGGGACACCTGTTAGAAGAATCTGACATCCGACACCTGGAGGACTACATGAAAAAGGCACGCTCCGGAAAAAACACCAGCGTCCGGGAAATTATTCCGAATGTCGATCTTTTCAGCGAGGAATTGATTTTCCCGCAATGCCGGGTAAAATCCAAAAAGGAGCTTTTAGAAATGCTCTGCGAACGGATGGAAAGCTTAGGTTATGTCACAGACGGATTTTTAGAGTCTGTCTGGGAACGCGAAAAAAGCGCGCCCACCGATCTGGGAAAAGGCTTCAGCCTGCCGCACGGAATGAGCGAATACGTCAACCACTCCGCAGCAGCGTTTGCAAGTCTGGAAGAACCGATCGACTGGGTGGAAAACGGAGAACCGGTTGATATGGTATTCTTAGTCGCATTCGACCTGGACGAGGACGACGCGGTAAAGAAAAAAATTATCGGCTTCTATCAATCGATTGTATCATTTATGGAGGACGATCAGGAATGTGAAAAACTTCGCAGTCTTACCGACGCGAAGCAAATTATAAAAATCTTAGAAACCTGGTAGGGGGTGAAAGTTATGGTAAAGGTGAGCTATCAAATCAAGAACGAGGAGGGTCTGCATGCCAGACCGGCATCCGACTTCTGCAAAACGGCATCCCGTTTCAAAAGTAACATCGCAGTCATTAAGGACGGCGAGGAGTTTGAAGCAAAAAGCATTTTGATGGTGCTTTGTGTAGGCGCTGTCAAGGGCGATGTCATTGAGATCCGCGCAGAGGGTGAGGATGAGCAGGAAGCGATAGACGCTTTAATCGAAACCTTAGACAGGGAGTGATCCAGAATGAAAGAAATTTATGGAATTGCAGGCGCACCAGGGGTTGTCCTTGCAAAGGCAATCTATTTTGAAAAAAATTCCGGTGCAGAACAGGCAATTGAAATTGATGAGGCTGTGGAAAAGGCACTGGAAAAGGTGAGAAGATTATACCAGAAAACACTCCGGGAATTAGGCGAGGAGCATGCGAAAATCTTCACCGCCTACGAAATGCTCTTAGAGGACACCGTTCTCTTAGACCCGATCCGATCCGCAATTCTTGCCGGAGAGGAATCAACCGCCGCAGTCCGCAAGGTAACCGGACAGATGGCAGACATTTTAGCATCGAAAAAGAATGAATACATGCGCCAGCGTGCAGACGACATCCGCTATGTCGGCGAGCTTTTAGCCGACGCGATCACCGGAGCAGACGGAGAGTTTATGCTCCCGGACGACGGCGAAAAATACATTTTAGCCGCGCACGAGCTGACCCCGGTAGACACGATGATGTTTGACTGCAGCCGGCTGGCAGGACTTGTGACCGAGCTTGGCGGCGCAACCTCCCACACCGTGATCTTAGCAAAATCCCTCGGCATTCCGGCAGTGGTCGGAGCGGCAGGACTGGATCAGGGCTTAAACGGAGCAACCGCCTATTTAGACGGCTACACCGGAAAGCTTCTGATTGATCCGAACGAGAACGAGAAAAAATCACTGTTGGATCGGATTTCGGAGGAAGAACGCTTTTTAGAGCATTTAGACGAACTGAAAAACAGCCAGGCACAAACCAAGGACGGCGAACGGATTGCTGTTTGCATCAATATCGGAAAGCCATCCGATTTAGAGGGAACAGAGAAAGAACAAATTGACGGTGTTGGCTTATTCCGTTCCGAATTTCTCTATTCCTCCGAAAAGCAAAAGCCGACCTGCAAGGAGCAGGAAAAAGCATACCGTGAGGTTTTGCAGAAAGTAGAAAACGTCACCATCCGGACACTGGATGTCGGGGGAGACAAGCAGCTTTCCTACCTCAATATGCCAAAGGAGGATAACCCGTTTTTAGGAAACCGCGGCATCCGGCTGTGCTTAGGGCATCCGGAAATCTTCTCCGAACAGCTCCGGGCAATTCTCTTAGCCGGAGCAGGAAAGAAAGTAAAAATCATGCTGCCGATGGTAACCTCGGTATCTGAGATCACCCGGACAAAGGAGCTTTTAGACCAGGTTCGGAGTGAGCTTGATCGGGAGCAGCTGGAATACTGCCGGAACGTGTTAGTCGGCATTATGATCGAAACACCGGCAAGCGCCGTTGCAGCGGACATTTTTGCAAAGCACAGCGACTTTTTCAGTATCGGCACGAACGATTTAGTACAGTATATGATGGCGGCAGACCGCGGAAACGCAGAGGTAGAGAGCTTATACAATCCATACCATCCGGCAGTGATCCGCATGATAGCAAATGTGATTCAAAAGGGTGCGGAAGCAGGAATTGAAGTGAGCGTATGCGGCGATTTAGCAGCAAACACAAGCTTTACCCGATTGCTTTTGGGACTGGGACTGAAAAAATTCAGCGTTCCTCTCCCCATGGTATCCAGAATTAAGGACAAAATTAGCCAGATCAGCCTGACCGATGCAAAGCTTTTTGCAGAGGCAGTCTTAAAAGCTGAAGATGAAGAAGAAATCAAAAAAATGTTAAAAGGAGCGTGAAAATCATGAATGTTGCAGAGGTATTAAAAAAGGAGCAGATTGTGTTGGACCTGGCAGCCGCTGACAAGACAGAGGCGCTCACAAAGCTGACCGACCTGCTTTGGAACAACGGAAAATTAGCAGACAAGGACGCATTTTTAACCGATGTATTAAACCGGGAAAAAATCTCCACCACCGGAATCGGAAACGGCATTGCAATTCCGCACGGAAAATCTGCAAGCGTCCGGGAAACGACCGTTGCAATCGGCAGACTTTCTCAAAAGGTAGAATGGGAAAGCGTGGATGATGAGCCGGTAGAGCTGGTGGTACTCTTAGCCGTGAATGATCAGGACAAAACCGGCGTACATGTAAAGCTATTATCCGGCATGGCAAGAAAGCTTGCCTCCGCAGAAACCTGTAAGCGGCTTTTAGATGCAAAAACCGCAGAAGAACTGATCCAAATATTTTCGGAATAAAAGGAGGAAACCATTATGAAAATCGTAGGAATTGCAGCCTGTACGTCCGGCATTGCACACACGTACATCGCAAAGGAAAAGCTCATGGCAGCAGCAAAAGAGCTGGGACATGAGGCACACATCGAAACGCAGGGAACGATCGGCACAGAGGACGAACTGACCAGACAGGATATTGAGGCGGCAGATGTTGTCATCATCGCAGCAGATATCAAGGTTGGCGGAAAGGATCGTTTCAAGGGCAAGAAGATTGTAGAAGTGCCTACGCATATTGCAATCAAATCCCCGAAAGCGCTTCTTAACAAGATTTCAGATGAATTAGGAAAATAATTTTTAGGAGGAAAAAACAATGTTTAAAAAGTTACAGCTCAAAAAACACGCTCTAACCGGTATTTCATTTATGCTCCCCTTGGTTGTTGCTTCCGGTTTGTTAATTGCAATCGGCAATATCTTCGGCGGAAATCCGTCCACCATTTCAGACTACAAGGCAGGCTATAACATCTGGCAGGCAGCCGTAACCCTCGGTGTCTACGGTATGGGACTTCTTCCCGGTGTGATGGGTGCGGCAATTGCATATTCTATTGCTGACCGTCCGGGTATCGCTCCCGGTCTATTGATGGGTATGATCGCGCAGAACATGGGCGCCGGTTTCTTAGGCGGTATGCTCGGCGGCTATCTGGCAGGTTATTTTGTAGAGTTTTTAAAGAACCACTTAAAGGTTCCGAAATGGGCGCAGGGCTTAATGCCGATGATGATTGTTCCGCTCATTTCCTCGGTAGTAATCGGCTTGATCATGTTCTTCGTGGTTGGCGGTCCGATTGCCTGGGTATCCGAAAGCTTATCCAATTTCCTGGTGAACATGCAGACAGGTTCCAAGGGAATCTTCGGCGCAGTGATGGGCGCTATGGCAGCATTTGACTTCGGCGGTCCGGTCAATAAAGTTGCTTCTCTCTTTGCAGACGGTCTTTTGATGGACGGTGTATACGGTCCGGAAGCAGTTAAAATCTGCGCATCCATGATCCCGCCTTTCGGTGTGGCATTATCCTGGGTAATCCGTCGCGCAAGATACACCAAGAGTGAAACAGATAATATTAAAATCGCATTCCCAATGGGAATCTGCATGATCACAGAGGGTGTTATCCCAATTGCAGCAGTTGACCCGATCCGCGTAATCGCATCCTGCTCCATCGGAGCAGCAGTCGGCGGCGCGCTGATCATGATCTTAAACGTAGGTTCTATGGTTCCTTCCGGCGGTATGTTTATCGTTCCTGCAATGATCAATCCCTGGGGCTTTATGATTGCCTTAGCAGCCGGAACAGTGGTAACTGCGCTTCTCTTAGTTGTTCTGAAAAAGGACGCAAAGGAAGAGGACAGCGTGGTATTAGATGAAGAAGAGGAAGAAATTGACCTCTCCGACATCAAAATTAACTAACTTGAATGCCCTATGCGGTAATTGCAAAAGCGGATAATGAATCCATTTCCCCATTAGGATTTTTGATAACCACCCAGATAAAAGTGTAGGGCATTTCCTCCCTTTTGCAATTACCACTCCCCCTATATCCGAAAAGAAAGGATGATGGAAGATATGTATGTTTCCATGAAGAAAATGCTGGAGGATGCAAATGCGAATGGTTATGCGGTGATGGCGATTAACTGCTTTAACCTCGAAACTGCGCGGAGCGTGATCCGGGCGGCAGAGGAAGAAAACGCACCGATCATCATCAACATCTACAAGGATCATTTGCTCACACATTCCGACAGCGAGCTGATTACCCCGATTGTCCGCACCTTAGCGGAACGCGCAAAGGTCAATGTTTGCTTAAACCTTGACCACGGCGAGGAAAAATGGTATCTGAAAAAAGCCATAGACGATGGATTCTCCTCCGTCATGGTGGACGCGTCCCGGTTTGATCTTGCAGAAAACATCGCAATGACCAGAGAAATCGCAGACTATGCACATGCGCACGGCGCAAGCGTGGAAGGCGAAATCGGTTGCCTGGGTGCAAGCGAGGGCGGCGCGTTTACAAAGGATTCTATGTATACCGACCCACAGCAGGCAAAGGAATTTGTTGAAAAAACCGGTGTGGACGCTCTTGCAATCTCCATCGGCACGTCGCACGGAAATTATCCGGACGGCATGGTTCCAAAATTCGACATTGAGCGCTTAAAGGAAATTAAACGCTTAACCGGCGCGGCGCTGGTGCTGCACGGCGGTTCCGGCTCAGGTGAGGAAAATATCTTAAATTCTGTGAAATACGGAATTAATAAAATTAACGTCGGCTGCGACTTTATGAATGCAAACAGAGATGCAGCGGCAAAGCTTTTAGCAGAAAACCCCGACATTAACTACTTTGATCTGATTCATCAGACAGAGCAGGAGGCACGGGAACTCGTAAAATACTATATCGGTTTATCCGGATCAAAAGGTAAAAATAAAAATTTATAAAACAGGAGATGTGTTATTATGTTAATGAATATGAAAGAAATGCTCGCAGTTGCAGACAAAAACGAATTTGCAGTTCCTGCCTTTAATATCGGCAGCGAGGCAATTTTAAAGGGTGTTGTGGAGAGCGCAAACGAAAAGGATGCACCGGTCATTTTAGCAATCCACCCGACCGAACTGGAATTCTTAGGCGACAGCTTTATTAAAACCTGTATTGAGGAAGCAAATAAATCCAGAGTGCCGATGGTAATTCACTTAGACCACGGCGGAAAGTTTGAGGAAATCCTGCGTGCAATCCGCTGCGGATTTACCTCTGTGATGATCGACGCATCGCATATGTCCTATGAGGACAACATTGCCATCACCAAAAAGGTGGTTGAGGTTGCAAAAGTTTCCGACGTTTCGGTTGAGGCAGAGCTGGGAACGATCGGAACAACCGGAGAATCCTATGAGGGCGGCACAAGCAGCATTATCTACACCGACCCGGCACAGGCAAAGGATTTTATTGAGAAAACAGGCATTGACTCCTTAGCAGTTGCCATCGGAACAGCGCACGGCATTTATCCGAAGAACATGAAGCCGGAATTAAAGCTGGATCTTTTAAAGACCATCCGCGATACCGTAGATATTCCTCTGGTACTGCACGGCGGTTCCAGCAATCCGGACAAGGAAATTGCAGAGTCTGTTAAGATCGGTATTTCCAAGATCAATATTTCGAGCGATATTAAATTCGCATTCTATAAAAAGTGCCGTGAGGTGCTTGCAGAAAATCCGAAGTGGATTGAGCCGAACGCAATCTATCCGCCTTGCATCAAGGCTATGCGTGAGGTTGTAGAGTTTAAGATGAACCTCTTTAATGATATCGGCAAAGCAAGCCTTTACCGCTAAAAACAAGCTAATTTCCATTTCTATCTCTTTGTCGGACGCGCCGGGAAACCGGCGCGTTCATTTTTGATTCTTTTTATATTCCGAAGGGGCAGCTCCCATGATGGATTTAAAAGCGCGGTTATATGAGCGCACGTTTAGAAAACCGCAATGATAGGCGATAGCGGCAACTGTGCTTTCGGAATTTAATAATTCCGGAATAGATTGTTCAATCCGGTAGGCAGTCAGATAATGATAGAACGTCTGTCCGGTAATTTCTTTAAAATAATGTGCGAAATAGTATTTGGAATATCCGCAATACTGTGCAATCTCCGAGAGGGAAAATGGGTCTTTATAGTGATTCTCGATATATTCGCTGCTTTTTTTCAGGATTGACAGGGTGGTGATATTCTTTTTTCGTTTTTCCGTATTCAGTTTATGGATGTGATCACAGCGCATAATCTGATACAGAATCTTACTGGAAATTGAGCTGACGAGAAAGGAATAGCCTTTTTGTTTACTTTCTGCCGCGCGTTTTAACTCTTTCATGCTTTGCATCAGTTCAGAATTTAGCGGGGTGGATGCTTTGATGACGGCAGGGGAAATTCTGAGCGAGAAAAAGTCAATATCCTCGACAGAATCATTGCAGTTGATTTTGATGATATACGTGCGGTTTTCTTCCGGGGAGGAAAAGCTGTGTATTTCGCCGGGCATAAAAACGCAGATATCGCCGGCGGAGGCACAGAATTTTTCATGTTCGCATATGACCCAGACCTCTCCGGAAAGGACGGCAACAATTTCGATCTCCTCATGAAAATGAGAAAAATAATTAAGCCGCTGTCTGCTAAAATCCATATACGGATAGTTCGCTCTTGCCTGATTCACTTTTTCAAAAAAAATATCGTTCATTTTTCAAACACCCCTTTGTATCGTATTATATCATTCATTTTATAAAAAAGCAATATCTGTCGCATATAAAGCTATAATTGTATTGAAAATATACAGTAACTATGATAAGATAAAAGAAAAAAAGTGAGGTTATGGCAATGACAGAACAGTTTCGCAATATTTCAGAAATCGGATATGAGGGTCCGAAGTCAAAAAATCCGTTTGCATTTAAGTTCTACAACAAGGACGAGGTGATCGGCGGTAAGAAAATGAGCGAGCATTTAAAGTTTTCCATGGCATATTGGCATACACTTGTTGCTGACGGAACGGACATGTTCGGTGTGGGTACGATCGATAAAAGCTTCGGCGGGAAAGAACCGATTGAAATTTACAGGAAAAAGGTGTACGCCGCATTTGAAATGATGCATAAGCTCGGGATTGAATATTTCTGTTTTCATGACCGGGATATTGCCCCGGAGGGTGAATCGCTTGCAGAATTTCAGCAAAATCTTGACATCATCGTGCCAATCATCAAGGAGCAGATGCAGCAATACGGAATTAAGCTTTTGTGGGGTACGGCAAATTGCTTTGCAGCGCCCAGATATATGCACGGAGCGTCTACCTCCTGCTGTGCAGATTCCTTTGCATACGCTGCGGCACAGGTGAAAAAAGCGATTGATATTACGATGGAGCTTGGCGGAAAAGGGTATGTGTTCTGGGGCGGCAGAGAGGGTTATGAAACGCTCTTAAATACCGATATGTCCCTGGAGCAGGACAATTATGCACGGTTTTTGAAGATGGCGGTTGCATATGCGAGAAAGAAAGGCTATGACGGAGATTTTTACATCGAACCGAAGCCGAAAGAACCGACCAAACACCAGTATGACTTTGACGCGTCAACTGTCCTTGCATTTCTTCGAAAATACGATCTTTTAAAGGATTTTAAACTGAATATCGAGGCAAATCATGCAACGCTTGCCGGGCACACCTTTGAGCATGAGCTTTGTGTGTGCAGAATCAACAACGTTCTCGGCTCGGTGGACGCCAATCAGGGCGACTGCCATTTGGGTTGGGATACCGACCAATTCCCGACCGATGTTTACAGCACCACCTATGCTATGCTTGAAATTCTGCGTGCCGGCGGCTTTACAAACGGCGGACTCAATTTTGACGCAAAAACAAGACGCGGCTCGAACACAATTGAGGACATCTTTCTTGCACATATTGCCGGCATGGATGCGTTTGCGCTTGGATTGAGAAATGCATATCAGTTGATTGAGGACGGCAGAATTGACGAATTTGTGAAAAAGAGATATGCCTCCTACGACAGCGGAATCGGACAAAAGATTGTTGCAGATCAGACCAATCTGGAAGAATTATCGGATTATGCCCTCTCCTTAAAGGACGTTCATCCGGAAAGCGGACGGCAGGAGTATCTGGAGAGTGTTGTGAATCAAATCGTTTTTAATAGGGAGTAAGCCTATGAAATATTTAATTGGAATTGATATCGGAACATCCGGCACAAAAAGTGTTTTGTTTGACACGGAGGGTAACACGGTTGCATCGGCAACGGCAGAATATCCGCTCTATCAGCCGGAAAACGGCTGGGCAGAGCAAAATCCGCAGGACTGGTGGAATGCTGTTTGCAGCACCTTAAAGGAAATTTCAAAAAAGGCATGCGGCGAAATCTGCGGAATCGGACTTTCCGGGCAGATGCACGGACTGGTGATGTTAGATGAAAAGAACGAGGTTCTCCGGAATGCGATTATTTGGTGCGACGGCAGAACGGCTGCGGAATGCGGTGAGATCGAAAGCGCAATCGGACACGACCGGCTGCTTGAAATTACCGGAAATCCGGCATTGGCAGGCTTTACTGCGTCCAAAATTATGTGGGTGAAAAAGCACGAGCCGGAAACCTTCAGGCGCTGCCGGCATATCCTGCTGCCAAAGGACTACATCCGGTATATGCTGACCGGCGTATACGCAACCGATGTGTCGGACGCGTCCGGCATGCAGCTTTTGGATGTGGGCAAACGGTGCTGGAGTGATGAGGTGCTGGAGCAATTAGGAATTGACCGGGATTTACTTGCAAAGGTATATGAAAGTCCGGAGGTAACAGGGTATATCAACGAAACAGCGGCAAAGCTTTGCGGACTGAAAGAGGGAATCCCGGTTGCGGCAGGGGCGGGGGATAATGCCGCTGCTGCAATCGGCACAGGTGTCTGCGAAAACGGAAAAGCGTTTACCACGATCGGCACAAGCGGCGTTGTTTTTGCGCATACCGATGAGATGATCTTTGACCCGAAGGGCAGAATCCACACATTCTGCTGTGCCGTTCCGGGGGCATGGCATGTGATGGGAGTTACCCAGGCGGCAGGTCTTTCGCTTAGCTGGTTTAAAAATCAGTTTGCAAAGGATTTGTCCTATCGGGAAATTGACGGGCTTTGCGAAAACATTCCCATTGGCTCTGACAAGCTGATCTATCTTCCGTATCTTATGGGAGAGAGAACACCGGTTTTGGATACGAATGCAAGAGGGGTATTTTTCGGATTGTCGGCAATGCACACAAGAGCGCATATGGCAAGAGCGGTGATGGAGGGTGTTTCCTATTCTCTGAAAAACTGTCTGGATGTGCTTTGTGAGGTCGGTGTTGCGGCAGATGATATGGCATTGTGCGGAGGCGGCGCAAAGGGAAGCTTTTGGCGCGGCATGATTGCAGATTTATTTGATATGCCGGTCAAAATCATGCAGTCGGAGGAAGGACCTGCACTTGGCGCGGCAATCCTGGCAGGGTGTGCAGCGGGGATTTTCAAAGACGTTTCCGATGGCTGCGGACGGATTGTGAAAGTGAAAAAGGAGCAGCAGCCGAGCGAAACAAATCACGCGGAATACGAAAAATATTATCAGGTATATAACAGTCTGTATCCGGCATTGAAAAGTAATTTTTCTATGCTTGCGGATTTAGAGAAATAAAAGAAAGGATTGATCTTATGAAGTGGATTTCAACAACAGAAAAGGAAAAATGGTCGGAAGAAAACCGGTTCTCTGAAAAAGAGGGCAAAAAGCTTGTGATCGGCGAAAAAATCGGAAAACCGTTGTACGGCTGGGGATGCTGCATCAGTGAAATTTGCGCAAAGGCGGTTTTCGGACTTTCGGAGGACAAGCAAAAAGAAATCTTTGACGAGCTGTTCGGAAGTGACGGCTGCGGCTTTAATTATTGCCGTCTGTCCATCGGAGCAAACGATTTTGCGGAAAGCTGGTACAGCTATAGCGAAAATGACGGCGATTACGAAATGAAAAATTTTTCGATTGAACGGGATCAGAAATACATCATTCCGGCAATTAAAGAGGCACAAAAACGTTCTCCCGAAATCATGTTCTATGCATCTCCCTGGAGTCCTCCGACCTGGATGAAGTTCCCCAAAGCATGCAATTACGGAAAATTGGTGCAGACGGATGAAAATTTAAAGGCATATGCACTTTATTTTAAAAAATTCATCGAAGCGTATCAAAAAGAGGGAATCAAAATTTCGCAGATTATCCCGCAGAATGAGTTTTTTGCGGATCAGAAGTTCCCGTCATGCGTATACACGGAGGAGGAACTGGAAAACTTTATTGCCAATTATCTGATTGATGAAATTGGAGATATGGCAGATATCTGGTTCGGAACGATCAACGGTCCGGATCCGTTTAGTCCGTATGGCATGCATAACGGTTTTTTGAATAAAATTATGCAAAATCCGAAATGCAGGGAGAAGCTGAAAGGCGCGGCATATCAGTGGTGCGGAAAATATGCTATCATGCAGGCGCAGGAGGATTATCCGGATCTTGATTTAATTCAAAGCGAATGCCAGTGCGGTGACGGGGAAAATACCTGGGAGTATGCAATCTATACCTACGAATTAATGCACCACTATTTCCGGTTCGGAGCAAAAGCGAATGTTTACTGGAACATGGCGCTGGAAAATGAGGGACTGAGCACCTGGGGGTGGCGGCAAAATTCGTTAATCAGCGTAAAGGACGGCGAATATACATTCAATCCGGAATTTTATCTGTACAAGCATTTTTCGCATTTTGTAAAGCGCGGAGCTGTGATGCTGAAAACGGTCGGAGAATTTTCCTCCAATGCAACCGTGTTTGAAAATCCGGACGGTTCACGCGTTGCAGTCATGATGAATCCGTTTTCGGAGGAAAAGGTTGTAACGGTTGAGAACAAAAACTATATTTTAAAACCGCGGTCATTTAATACGATCGTTTTTTAAATCGACAACATTTTCGTATGGGCGGATATGATCCACCCATACGGTTTCGATGGAAAATGCGTCTGATCGGGAAATTTTTTTTCGTGGGGTGTATTCGCCCGGTACAGGTGGAAAACACGGCAGATCGGAAAAAATTTTCGTGGGGCGTATTTGTTCGGTTCA
>CAKSJF010000062.1 GCA_934462945.1 uncultured Clostridia bacterium
GAGATTTGTCATTTCGTCCAGACTCTCCACACCCTTATATAGCCAGGAAAAGACCTGTTTTGCCCGGAATTTCGGTTCTCCTTCCTCTAAAAGAAACCGCTCTAATTCCTCATAGGTTAAATCCTTTAAATCAATCACTTTCTCACACCTTCATCAGCTTTGCGATAAAAAATCCGTCTGTTCCCTCAATATTCGGATAAAGCGTCATCATGCCGTTTTCGCCTTTTGGAAAGGGAACAAGCGCAGAAAAATCAACAGTCTGAAACTCTGGGTGCTCCTCCAAAAAGCGTTGGATGATTTCTTCATTTTCCTTTGGTTCTATCGTGCAGGTGCTATATACAAGCACACCGCCCTTTTTTAAACAGCGTTCGGCATTTTCTAAAATCCGATATTGGATTTCGGAAAAATCGTCCGCCTCACTTCTTTTCCATTTAATATCCGGTTTTTTTCGTATAATCCCCAAACCGGAGCAGGGTACATCCGCCAAAACGCAGTCTGCCATATCAAACAGACTTTCCCTCTCCTGCGCTGCGTCGATACAAGCGGCAGAAATAATCGAAATTCCAAGCCGCTCGGCATTTTCTTCAATTAAATCAATTTTATGCGGATGAAGATCAAAGGCAAGAATTTTTCCCCGATTCTCCATCAGCTGCGCCAAATGCGTTGTTTTCCCACCGGGTGCGGCGCATAAATCATAAACGGTATCTCCCGGCTTTGGATTTAATACTCTTGCAGCTAACATTGCCCCGGCATCCTGTGCTGTGACCAACCCTTTTTGGAACAGCTCAGAATGCGCCAGATCAAACCCCGCCGACAAAATCCCCTCCGGGCAGATTTTTGACGGTTCTGCGTCCGGGAGCATGCTTAAAACGTTCTCCCGGGTTGTTTTTAAGGTGTTCACACGCAGACTCATTTCCGGCTCTTGATTGCATGCCGCCATCAGCTCCTCCGAAAAGGATTCTCCAAAGAGCGACACGAAACGTTTCACCATCCATTCCGGATAGGAATACTGCGCCGAGAGTCTTACGATCGGGTCTTTTGGATAAGAAAATGCATCCCGTCCGCGAATCACACTATGTAGGATTCCATTCACAAAGCCGGCGCTTTTGGGATGTCCGTATTTTTTTGCTAACTTCACACTCTCATTGACAGCGGCGGAATCCGGGATTTTGTCCATATAGCTTAACTGGTAAATCCCCAGCCGCAGAATGAGCAGAATGTATTTGGAAAGCTTTTTCAGCTTTACTTTCGAGTAGCAGGAAATGACATAATCCAGGCTTGCACGATACCGGACCGCTCCGTAGACCAGACTGGTAAAAAACGCTTTGTCCGCACTGTTTAGCGCCGGATATTTTAATAGCGTATCCTTCACGGCAAGGTTGGCATATGCCGATTCATATTCAATTTGATAAAGCGCTAAAAGCGCAAGTTCTCTTGCCGTTTTCTCCAATGTTTTTCTCCTTCTGTAAATGATTGTAACGCGGAAAAGACGCAGGCAAATTGCCTTTAGGTGCGTATCTCCGAACCTCGAAAGAAGGTGAGATGCGCCAATTCTATCACAACGCGGAAAAGACGCAAGCAGATTGCCTTTTTGAGAGGTGACGGCGTATGTATATACTCCGAACCTCAAAAAAAGGTGAGATGCGCCGCGTATTTTTCGCGTTAATCCCTCCGCCGGCTGTTTGCGATCAATACCAATCGTAAGAGTTGTAATGCCGTGGATGCCACTGCTGCCACGTAAGTCATTGCCGCTGCGGAAAGTACCTTTTTTGCCTGTTTGGTTTCCTCCTGGGAAAGCATGCCGGTTGAATCCAGGGTTGCAAGCGCGCGTCCGCTGGCATTAAACTCTACCGGGAGCGTAACCAGCTGGAACAACAGCACCAGGGAAAACAGCGCAATTCCGACATAAGCCAGATTGATACTCCCCAAGATAATTCCCAAAAAGAACAGCGGCATGGAAAGAGATGATCCGATATTGACCACCGGAATGATGGAATTACGCACCTGAATCGGACGGTAACCCACCGCATGCTGCACAGCATGCCCTGCCTCATGTGCCGCCACACCGACCGCCGCAACCGAATCGGATGAATAGGTTGCATCCGACAGACGGATGACGTTATCCCTCGGATCGTAGTGGTCGGTTAAATCTCCTGCCACATGCTCAATCCGAACCTGATACAGTCCGTTGCGGTCTAAAATCTGCCTTGCCGCGTCTCTGCCGGTCAGTCCGCGATGATTCCGCACCGACTGATACTTTGCAAACGTGGATTTCACTCCCAAAGACGCAAAAGCCGAAAGCATAAAAGCAAAAACAACTAAGATATAAGTAGAATCCCAATAAAACATAAGCGTTCCTCCTAATTCAACACTGTGCCGAATGTAATCTCATGTCCCCTTAAATAGTCGTCCGGATGCATTCTCCTGCTGTTTGGAAACTGCACCTCGGTGAGGTATAAATACCCCTCTTTGCATTGTACCTTCAAACCCTTTTTTGCTTTATGGCATAAAATTTCGCCCGGTGTTCCAGACCCAGTTTCTGCGCCGATTTCTGCCCGATATATTTTTAGTATTTCGCCTTTATAGCTGCTATATGCAATCGGCCAGGAATTCATGCCGCAAATCCATTTTGAAACATCACGCGCCGGTCTGTTCCAATCGATTTTCGCCATCTCCTTGGTAATCATCGGCGCATGCGTTGCGCCCTCCGGCTGTTTTCTCGGCATGATCCGGTCGATTTCCCGAATCGTTTTTACCAGTAATTCTCCGCCGGCTTTCGCCATTCTGTCAAACAACTCCTCCGAGGTTTCGTATTCTCCGATTGCGAGAGTTTCCTGCAAGAGAATGTCGCCGGTATCCATGCCCTCATCCATTTTCATAGTTGTAATACCGGTTTCTTTGTCTCCGTTTAGCACCGCCCATTGAATCGGCGCTGCACCGCGGTATTTCGGTAACAGAGACGCATGCAGATTCACACATCCGTATTTCGGAAAATCCAGAACCTCTTTCGGAAGAATTTTCCCATAAGCAACCACTGCGCAAATATCCGGCTTTAATTCTTCTAAAACCGGCATCAGCTCGCCGTTTTTGATTTTTTCCGGCTGATACACCGGGATTCCGTGTTCCTCTGCTGTCACCTTTACCTCCGGCGGTGTGAGCTTGTGCCCTCTGCCCCGCGGCTGATCCGGCTTTGTCACCGCGCCGACCACCGTAAATCCGGCATCGAAAAGCGCCTTTAAGGATTCTGCCGCAATCTCCGGCGTTCCCATAAATAAAATTCTCAAACGCGCTCACCTCACTCGTTTTCCACAAATTTCGTAACCTTATCTAAAAACAGTTTTCCGTCCAGATGCTCAATTTCATGACAGAACGCACGCGCTAAAAGCTCTGTTCCGGAAATTTCAAACGGATTTCCGTTCCGATCCTGCGCGGCAACCGTCACCTCATTCGGTCGCTCCACTTCGCCGTAAACTCCCGGCACACTCAGACATCCCTCCGTGCCGTTCTGCACACCGGACTCCCTGATAATTTTCGGATTGATCAGCTCAATTTTTCCCTCGCCGATATCAATCACCACCGCATTCTTTAAAATGCCGACCTGCGGAGCAGCCAAGCCAACGCCCTCTGCCTTTTGCATGGTTTCATACATATCGTCTAAAAGAATCCAAAGCTTTTTATCAAACACCTTGACCTCTTTGCATTTTTTATATAAAATTTCATCGCCCTTTTTGCGAATTTCTCTCAGCGCCATTTTGATCCTCCTTAAATTCCGTTTGGATTTTTATCAATCACAATACCAATTTCACGATACAGCATATTTTTCCGGAACTGCTCCTCTGCCTCTGCCAGAATCCCGTTCAAACCGTCGGAAGATTCGCATTTTATGAGAAGCTGCCAGCGGTACTGATTCTGTATTTTTGAAATCGGAGCAGGTGCAGGTCCGAATATTTCAACCCTCTGCGAAAATTGACCGCTCTTTTTGAAATAAGCTGCAAAAAATCTTGCCCCCTGTGCCACCAGACTCTCTCCAATTCCCATCAGCTGGATTAACACCATTTGAGAAAACGGCGGATACCACAGGCTCTGCCGCAGAAGTAGTTCATTTTGATAGAATGCATGATAATCATGCCTTTGGACATACTCCAAAACCGGGTGCTCCGGCTGATAGGTCTGGATCACGGCTCTGCCCGGCTTTTCTGCTCTCCCGGCTCTGCCTGTCGCCTGTTCTAACATTGCATAAGCTCGCTCTCCAGCGCGGTATTGGTTCATATTTAGCATCACGTCTGCCGAGATCACACCCACCAGGGTGACATTTCCAAAATCCAGTCCCTTTGTTACCATCTGCGTTCCGATTAAAATATCCGTCTTTTCTTCCTGAAACTGCTTTAAAATTTTTTCATGCGAAAATTTCTTTGCCGTTGTGTCAACATCCATCCGAAGTGTGCTTGCCTCCGGAAAAAGCTTCTGTACTTCCTCCTCCACCCTTTGGGTGCCGCCGCCGAAATAGCGGATATATTTACTGCCGCATTGCGGACAGACTGTCGGATTTGGTGCGGTGTAGCCGCAATAATGACACCTTAAGCTGCTGCCGGATTTATGATAGGTCAGCGAAATGCTGCAATTCGGACATTTTGCCACATAGCCGCAGCTGCGGCAGGAAACAAAAGTGGAAAATCCGCGCCGGTTCAAAAAGAGAATGGTCTGTTCCTTCCGTTTCAGATTTTCTGCAATTTCCGCAGCAAGTCTCCGGCTGAACATAGACTTATTTCCCTGTTCCAATTCCGCACGCATATCCGAAATGATCACCTCCGGCATCGCGCGTTTAGAGACTCTCTTTTTTAATTCCAAAAGTGTGTATTCGCCCCGTTCCGCCCGGTAATAGCTTTCCACTGAGGGTGTTGCCGAGGCAAACACAAGCGCCGCCCCATATTGCTCCGCCCGCTTTTTTGCAAGTTCATGCGTATCATACCGCGGTTCGCGCTCTGATTTATAGGTATCCTCATGCTCCTCATCCAGAATGATCACGCCGATGTCACTGCACGGCGCAAATACCGCCGACCGCGCACCAATCACGATTCTTTTTTCTCCGCTCTGGATTTTGCGCCATTCGTCATAGCGTTCCCCTAAGGAAAGCCGGCTGTGTAAAATGGCAACCTGATCACCAAAGCGTGCGCAGAACCGCTCCACCATCTGAGGAGTAAGAGAAATCTCCGGCACTAATAAAATCGCCTGTCTGCCCTTTTGGATCACAGCAGAAATCACATTCATGAAAACCTCTGTTTTTCCGCTGCCGGTCACACCGTGCAGAAGAAAAGTTTCCTCCCGGTTTTCTGAAACGGCGCGCCGGATTTTTTCCGCCGCCGCCTGCTGTTCCTCATTCAAAACCGGCGGCTTTGATCTTTTCACCGTTTTTCCTCTTAAAGGATCTCTGGAAACCTCGACTTCCAAAATCCGGATATATCCCTTTTTTTCTAAGGCAGTCAATGCAGAATGACTTCCCTGCCCAAATGCAACCGCATCCGCCGCTGTCATAAAGGGTGTATCGGAAAGCACCTCCAAAATCCGCGCCTGCGCTCCTGCACGCTTTTTTTCCAGCATGGCGCAAAGTTCGTCTACCTCCTCCGTATCAACGCATAGCTCTGCAATCCGAACCTTTTTTTCTTTGGTTTTCTGCACATCCTGGTATCTGCGCTCTAAAATTCCGGCAGCATACATCGCAGAAAGCTGCGGACGAATCGCGCCGTCAAAGCTTTGGGAAAGCTCGCCAACCTCTATCGCACCGCCGTTTTCTTCGATTAATTCTAATATTCGCGTTCTGATTTTAGAACGCTGCGGCTCATGCATTTTTAACACCGCATATTCTACCGGCTTCAGTTCAACGCCTGCCGGAACGATCACACGGAATACATTCCGGTAATCCGAAAGATATTTCTCCCGGATAAAAAACGCAAGTTCCAGCATTTTTTCATCAAAAACGCGCCCCTCCGCAACGCTTGCGATCGGCTTTATGGTCTGCTTTACTGCTGTTTTTTCTTTCACAAAAAGGACATATCCCTCTTTTTTCTGATTGCCTCTCCCAAACGGAACCTGTACCCGGCTTCCGGTTTGAATCCGATCCTCCAGTTCCTTTGGAATTTCGTAATCAAACAGACGATCCAGCTGTTTTGAATTGTGACATACAAAAACCTCTGCAAACAACAGTATTTCCTCCAAAAATCAAGAAAGAATTATTCTTCCTCCGTATTTTCCGCGTTTTCCGCACTTTCTGCGCTCTCATCCTCTGTCTGGGCATCCTCCTGGTTTTCTGCCTCATCCAAATCCACGCTGTCATCCTTGATATTGTCCATATAATAGCTGTCCTCATTATAGCAGCGTTCCCGGCGGATATAGCCAACCTTGCCCTTTGCAATTTCCTCAACGGCAATGGAAACCGGCTTGTGTGCTGAATGGAGGTTTTCTTCCTTTTCTCCGATCATCCGCGCACGCTTTGCCGCCATTGTCACTAAGGTGTAACGGCTATCCACACATTTTGAAAGTTCTGTAATTCCCGGTTTTGTCATCATAATTATAACCTCTTTTCTATCTCATTCAAGAGCGCATCCAAACGCTCCATTTTACTGCTTCTTTTCCGGATCACACCGCAGACATCCTCCACGCATGCCTCCAGATCATCATTCACAATCATTTCGTTATATTTGGGCGCCTGCTCCATTTCCCATGCGGCCGCATCCAGACGTTTCCGGATCTGCTCGGCATTTTCCCTGCCACGATCTTCCAGACGTCTTTTTAATTCTTTCATAGACGGCGGCAAAATAAAGATCAGCACCGCCTCGGGCATCATTTCCTTGACCTTAAGCGCTCCCTGCGGCTCAATCTCCAAAAGAACATTTTTTCCCTGCTCCAGCATATCCTCCACTGCCTTTTTGGGTGTTCCGTAATAATTTCCGTTATAGACCGCCCATTCCAGCATTTTTCCCTCATCAATCATACTCCGGAACCGTTCCTCCGAAACAAAGTGATAGGTTTCTCCGTCCACCTCGTTATTCCGCTGATCACGCGTGGTGGCAGATACGGAAAGAAAAATCGGTTCTTTCTTTAAAAGCGCTTCGCAAACAGTTCCCTTTCCTGTTCCGGACGGTCCGGAAATTACAAATAATGAACCTTTATTCATCTTCCTCCGCCTCCGCTTCTTCTTCTGTTTCTTTCAGTCTGTGCGCCACAGTTTCCGGCTGAATCGACGAGAGAATCACATGCTCGCTGTCAGTAATCAGAACAGCTCTTGTTCTTCTTCCATAAGTGGCGTTCACTAACAGCCCCTTGTCCTCCGCTTCTCGGATTACCCTTTTGATTGGTGCAGATTCCGGACTGACAATTGCAATCAGGCGGTTTGCCGCAACCATATTTCCGAATCCGATATTAATTAATTTCATTCTCATACACCCCTACTCTATGTTCTGTACCTGTTCCCGGAGCTTTTCCACCTCTGCCTTCAGCTGCACCACCTGCTTTGCAATGGTTAGATCACTTGCTTTTGATCCGGTTGTGTTAATTTCCCGGTTGATCTCCTGAATCAGAAAATCCAGCTTTCTGCCTGCCGGCTCATTCTGCAAAAGAATGGTATCAAATTCATCAAAATGGCTTCTTAAGCGAACCATTTCTTCCTGCACATCAATTTTATCTGCAAAAATTGCTACCTCGGTTAGAATCCGCGCATCATCAACCTCGCGGTTTTCTAACAGCTCAGTAATCCTTGTCCGCAGACGGCATTCATATTCCCGGATCGTTTCCGGAGAACGGCGGTCAATTTCTTCTGCCAGCGATTTCATATATGTAATCCGCTCCCGAAGATCTTTTTCAATTCTCTCTCCCTCGCGGATACGCATTGCTAAAAATGCGTCGACAGCGCCGTCTATTGCAGGCAAAACCTGCGTCCATACCGTTTCCTCGTCCTCCTCCTTCTGGCGGATTTCAAAGATGTCATTATATCGCGCAACACTCATCACCGAAATATCATCCCGGAGTCCGAACCGATCCCGAAGTTCTCCGAGTGCAGAAAGATAATTTTCTGCCAGCTGCTCATTCACGCGGATCTCTTTATCGGATGTGCCGAAATTTTCAATATTTAAATAAAAATCCACTTTTCCTCTAGAAATCTTCCGGGAAAGAAGCGTCCGGATGCGTTCCTCCAGAAAACTGTAATACCTTGGAGTTTTAATTCCAAAATCAGAATACCGATGATTCACCGACCGTAATTCCGCGGAAATTTTCTTTCCGTCTGCCACAGTCTCGCACCGTCCGTACCCCGTCATACTTTTTAACACAAACTTCACCTGCTTCTGCTATACTTAATGATATACCCTTTTATTATAACACACATTTATCAAAAAAAATATAGCTTTTCCAAAAATTTTTAAAAAAATTTACAAAAATCTGAGATAGTGTAAAAAAAACTTCACAAATTTCCGAAAAAATTAGCAACCATACACAAGTAAAATTTAAAAAAATTCATTTACAAACGAAAAAAAAGAGGGTATAATATAGGATATAACATACTTAATGATTGGAAAGGCAGAGACTCATGGAACATATTTTTGAGGACATCCGGTGCGCAAACCGGATCGTGATAAAGGTTGGAACCTCCACCCTGACCTATCAGACCGGAAAAATGAATTTACAGATTATAGATCAGTTGGCACGCGTGCTATCCGATCTCCGGAATCAGGGAAAGGAGATCGTTTTGGTTTCCTCCGGTGCAATCGGAATTGCAGTCGGAAAATTAGGACTTTCCGAAAAGCCAAAGGAAACCGCAAAAAAACAGGCGGTTGCAGCTGTTGGTCAGTGTGAGCTGATGTATCTTTATGATAAGCTTTTTTCTGAATATAATAACACAGTTGCACAGATTCTGTTGACGGCAGAGGATATTGATATTCCGCGCCGCAAAAGAAGTGTGCAAAATACCATCTCCGAGCTTTTGGATATGGGAATTATTCCGATTGTAAATGAGAATGACACGGTATCCGCAAAGGAAATTGAAATCGGTGACAATGACAACCTGTCTGCCATGGTGGCAGAAATGATTGACGCGGACTTATTAGTCCTTTTTTCCGATATTGACGGACTTTATGATAAAGATCCCCACATCCATCCTGACGCGAAAAAACTGGAGGTTGTGTTTGATGTGGAGCAGCTGACCTGCTCTGCCGGCGGTGCAGGCACAAAGCAAGGAACCGGCGGCATGGTGACAAAGCTGCAAGCGGCAAAGCATGCAACCGGCGAGGGAATCCACATGGTGATTGCAAACGGGCAGAAAATCACCGCATTATACGATATTTTAGATGGAAAACAGGTGGGAACACTGTTTGTTTCCAAGAATTTTTCTGAAAAGGAGATCAAGGCATGAACGAAGCAGAACAAAAATCCCGGCTGGCAAAGGCAGCAGCAAATCGTCTTGCATGCACCGACACAAACACAAAAAACAACGCGCTCAAAAAAATTGCAGACGCGCTGATTGCCCATCAGGATTTAGTTTTAGCAGCCAACCAAAAGGACGCTAAAAAAGCACAGGAAAACGGAATGACCCAGGCAATGCTGGATCGGCTGACCCTGACTGAGGAGCGGATTGCAGGCATTGCCGACGGTGTGAGAAAGGTTTCTGAGCTTCCCGACCCAATCGGAGAGGTCATCTCCTCCTGGAATCGTCCGAACGGACTGAACATCGCAAAAAAGCGCGTTCCGATCGGCGTGATTGCAATTATTTATGAGTCCCGTCCGAACGTGACCGCAGACGCAGCGGCGCTTTGCTTAAAAAGCGGAAACACCGTGGTGCTCCGCGGCGGCAGCGAGGCAATTCATACCAATATCGCAATCATGCAGATTATGCAAAGGGCAGCATATGCTGCCGGTATTCCGGAGGGAAGTCTGAATCTGATTGAAGACACCAACCGCGACACGGCGGTTTCCTTAATGAAACAAAACGGTCTGGTGGATCTTCTGATTCCGCGCGGCGGCGCAAGGCTGATTCAATCGGTTGTGCAGAATGCCACCGTTCCGGTGATTGAAACAGCCGCTGGAAACTGTCACGTCTATGCAGACGATCCATGCGATTTTGACATGGCAGAAAAAATCATTCTGAACGCAAAGGTTCAGCGTCCGTCCGTCTGCAACGCAATTGAAACACTCTTAATTGCACGCGGAATTGCAGAGGAATTTTTGCCGCGGATTGCAGGCATTTTGCGCGAAAAAGGTGTCGAACTCAGAGGCTGTGAGGCATGCCGGGAAATTGTTCCGGACATGAAGCCTGCCACAGAGGAGGACTGGTACACCGAATATAACGACTATATTTTAGCCGTCCGGATTGTTGAGGATGTGGATGCAGCAATCGCACATATCAACCAATATAACACCGGGCATTCCGAAGCAATTGTTACAAACGATCCGGCGCATGCGGAAAAATTCTTAAACGAGATTGACGCGGCAGCTGTTTATGTCAATGCGTCCACACGCTTTACCGATGGTTTTGAATTTGGTTTTGGCGCGGAAATCGGTATCAGCACGCAGAAAATTCACGCACGCGGTCCGATGGGTTTGGAGCAGCTGACTTCTATTAAATATGTAGTACACGGAAACGGTCAGGTGCGCGGATAAATCATGAAATACTTAAAGCAGATTTTTTGGATTTTATTTATCAGTCTTTTGGGGGAGCTTTTCGGGAGATTGCTCCCCCTCCCCATTCCGGCAAGCGTATACGGCATTTTGCTGATGCTGCTTGCTCTGAAAACAGGGATTTTAAAGCTTTCCCAGGTGGAGGACGCGGCAGATTTCTTTCTGGAAATCATGCCGGTTTTATTTGTTCCTGCTGGAGTCGGACTTTTAACCGTTGGGGAAAAGCTGTTATCTAACCTGATTCCGTTTCTGGTTCTGACGCTTTTAAGCACTGTGATTGTGATGGCTGTTACGGGTATGGTTTCCCAATGGATTTTAAAAAGAAAAGAGGATCAAAACAAATGACAGAAAGTCTCTTTTTCGGAATTGTACTAAGTTTGGGCGGTTATTTTCTCGGCTTAAAGCTCCAGAAAAAAACCGGACTAAAATTTTTAAATCCGCTCTTAACCTCCATTCTGATGGTAATCCTCGTTTTGGTGGTCTTTCGGATTCCCTTTGCCGACTATGATTACGGCGCAAAATACTTAAGCTACTTTCTGACACCGGCAACTGTCTGCCTTGCCGTTCCGCTTTACCGTCAGTTTGCACTTTTAAAGCGTTATCCGGTTGTGATTCTCGCCTCCATCATCACAGGCGCACTATCCTCCATGGGAAGTATTTTTCTTTTGTGCCTTTTGTTTGGAAGTAAAACAGAATTTTTTATCAGCATGCTCCCAAAATCCATCACAACCGCAATCGGGATGGGACTTTCGCAGGAGCTTGGCGGAATCCCGGAAATCAGCGTTGCCGCCATTGTTATCACCGGTATTTTCGGTAACATGGCAGGAGAAGCAATTTGCCAGATCTTTAAAATAACTGATCCGATCGCCGTTGGTCTTGCGCTTGGCACCTCTGCCCATGCTATCGGAACTGCCAAAGCATTGGAACTGGGCGAAGTGGAGGGCGCTATGAGCAGTCTTTCCATCACCGTCTGCGGACTTATGACCGTCCTGTTTGCATCCTTTTTCGTTCGGTTTTATCCGATATAACCTTAAATTTCACATTAAAAAAGAGATGTAAAAATGCAACACTGTATTTTTACATCTCTTTTTTCGTTATTTTCCGTGAAATAACCGCATAAGCGGTTTCATACGAAATTCTTTCATTTCAACCGGCTGATTCTGCAGTACCTTCTCGGCATTCTTTTTTAGGATTTCTGTGCATGCCGTTCCAAAATAACGCTCTATGCTTGCAAATCCCTCCGGAAGATTCGGTGGTCTGGAATCGGTGTTGTGCATGTCCGTTCCGATGATCTGTACCATGCCGTTCTGCATTAAATAACGCATCACGGCAAATGGGGCTGCCCCGTTAAAGGAGGTTGCATTCACCTGAAAGATTGGGTCGTATTCCAAAAGCTTTGAAAAATGTTTCTGATAATCCCAAAAGCGTTCAATATGCGCTAAGATAATCCGGTATTTCAGAGAAAGCCGGTCAAGTGAATTAAAGTGCTGCTGCGTCCAAGGTGTATACGGCATTTCGACCAGCATATAATCGGTGTCCTCAATACAGAGCTCCCGGAGCAGCTCCGGCGCAAGAATTTCTCCTGTCAAAGCAAGCTCACATCCGAGCCGCAGCTTTGGGAGCGGCTTTGGATATTTTTTCACAGCCGTTAACAACCGCTGATAGCATTCTGCCCTTTTATCTAATGCCTGGCGATACTCCTGCTCCTGATACGCATGAAAATGCGGTGTCAGAACCACCGTCCGGACTCCCTGTTCATAGCTTTTTGAAAGCATTTCCAGGCTCATTTCCATGGATCTTGAGCCGTCGTCAAACTCCGGAAGTGCATGAGAATGAAGATCAATCATATAGTGCACCTTCTTTTTATAAGTTCTTTAAATAACTTTTCACCAATTCCTCTAAAAGCTCGTCCCGTTCCACACGGACAATTGTTCCGCGCGCTCCGTTATAGCTTGTAATATAGGTAGGATCATCTGAAATCAGATACCCCACAATCTGGCTCACCGGATCATAACCTTTGAGCTTCAAAGCCTCATAAACCGAGGATAAAATGTCGTGAATTTCACGTTCCTTATCAATTTCCAAATTGATTTTTCTGGTATTATCCATGCTGCTCACTCCTTTCCTCCCATGGAAGTACGTCGCCGTCCTCTTTTAAATAGTCAAAAATTCTCCAAATTCCCTCTCCGGTTTTTGCGCTGACACGGAAAACCGTCTGGCAACCTGCAAGGCGAAGCCATGCCTCTGCCTGATCCGGATTGGCATTTTTCTGATCCGTTTTTGTCACAATGCCGATCACGTCCCGATTTGCCAGGGGTGTGATGCAGGGACTGTAAAGAGAATACGGCTCGTCCGCTGCTAATAAAAGTCCCACCACATCTGCCTCAAAGGTGTACATCGCCAATGCTGCACCGAGGGTTCTTGTTTGAATATATTCGCCAGGTGTGTCAATCATGACATCAAAATGATTGACATACTGTGTTTTATTATAATGAAGCTTCTCTCCGCGCAGCGCCTGGGTCAGTGAGGTTTTTCCGCATTCACTTCTGCCGATTAAAATAATTTTTTTCATTATGTACGCGTAACCTCACAGACAGTAAATCCAAGCGTTTCCTTTGCATAGGAGAGAATTGCCAAGAGTGCATTCTCCACATCTGAAATTTTGCCTGTAACAATCAGCGTTCCGCTGAACCGATCTACAAAACCAAGCTCCACATTGGCAGCTTTCATCGCAATATCTGCCGTGATCACAGCAGTTTCTGCCGGGGAAATTGTTAAAATTCCAATTGCTGCATGATGATAATCCGCGTTGGGATTCAAGCCTAATTTCTGATACAGAATCTCGTCCGGCGCAGCAATGACATGTGCCAGCGTGATCTGTCTGCCCGGAACAAGTTCCTGAATAATCCGGATTTTGTCCTGGTTATTTGTTAATATTTCCGATAACTCCATCGTCTCACAACCATTTCATAACCTATTCTTACAACATACAGTATATCACATCTTTTGTCAAATTGCAAGATTTCTCTTGCTTTTTTCAAAAAATGTTTACATCTTTTTTCTGTA
>CAKSJF010000063.1 GCA_934462945.1 uncultured Clostridia bacterium
TACTCCTACACACTACAAAAAGTACCTATTTAAGCCGTTTTGCTGCTATACTCACTTCTTCATAGCTTCCTCAACAGCAACTGCAACTGCAACCGTAGCGCCGACCATCGGGTTATTACCCATTCCGATCAAGCCCATCATTTCTACGTGAGCCGGAACGGAGGAAGAGCCTGCGAACTGAGCGTCGGAGTGCATTCTGCCCATGGTATCGGTCATACCGTAGGAAGCCGGGCCGGCTGCCATATTATCCGGGTGAAGGGTACGTCCGGTACCGCCGCCGGATGCAACGGAGAAGTATTTCTTACCCTGTTCGATACATTCTTTCTTATAAGTACCTGCAACCGGGTGCTGGAAACGGGTCGGGTTGGTTGAATTACCGGTGATGGATACGTCAACGCCCTCTAAGTGCATGATTGCAACGCCCTCGCGGACATCATCAGCACCGTAGCAGCGAACTTTTGCACGCTCGCCGTTTGAGTATGCCTTTTCGGAAACAACCTTAACCTTACCGGTATAATAATCAAACTCAGTCTTTACATAAGTAAAGCCGTTGATTCTGGAGATTACCTGTGCAGCGTCCTTTCCAAGACCGTTTAAGATAACCTTTAAATCTTCTTTTCTTGCCTTGTTTGCGCTTCTTGCAAGACCGATTGCGCCCTCAGCTGCTGCAAAGGACTCATGACCTGCTAAGAATGCGAAACATTTTGTCTCATCTCTCAAAAGCATAGCGCCCAGGTTTCCGTGTCCCAGACCAACCTTACGGTCATCTGCAACCGAACCCGGAATACAGAAGGACTGCAAGCCTAAGCCGATTTTTTCAGCTGCGTCAGCAGCCTTAGTAACGCCGTCCTTGATTGCGATTGCTGCGCCGACTGTGTATGCCCAGCAAGCGTTCTCAAAGCAGATCGGCTGAATGCTCTTTACTAAATTATATACATCGATTCCCTTATCATCACAGATTTTCTTTGCTTCTTCAATCGAAGAAATGCCGTGCTTTGCAAGCTCTGCATTGATCTGATCGATTCTTCTTTCATAACTTTCAAATAATGCCATGATGTAATTCCTCCTTCTTCCGATTATTCATGCCGCGGGTCGATGAGCTTTACTGCATCGTCCACACGTCCGTATTGACCGCTTGCCTTTTCGAGCGCTTCATTTGCGTCCATACCTTTTGCGATCATTTCCATCATCTTGCCCAAATGTACAAACTTATATCCGATGATCTGATCTTCATCATCAATTGCAATCTTTGTGATGTAGCCTTCTGCAAGCTCTAAGTAACGCGGACCCTTTTTGAGTGTTGCGTAGGTTGTACCAACCTGAGAACGCAAGCCTTTTCCTAAATCCTCTAAGCCGGCGCCGATCGGCAGACCGTCCTCAGAGAATGCGGTTTGTGTACGTCCGTATACGATCTGGAGGAATAATTCTCTCATAGCGGTGTTGATTGCATCGCACACTAAGTCAGAGTTTAATGCCTCTAAAATTGTCTTTCCAACTAAGATTTCAGACGCCATTGCTGCGGAATGGGTCATTCCGGAACATCCGACTGTCTCTACCAATGCCTCCTGAATTACGCCTTCCTTTACGTTTAAGGTCAGCTTACAGGTTCCCTGCTGCGGTGCACACCAGCCAATACCGTGGGTCAGACCGGAAATGTCCTTGATTTCCTTTGCCTTTGTCCAATGTCCTTCCTGAGGAATCGGTGCAGGACCGTGGTTCACACCCTTTGCCAAAGGACACATAGCTTCTACTTCACTTGAATACTTCATGTTCTTTTTTTGCTCCTTTCAAGATTTGAGTAACAGACAATCTGTCAAATTCATTTTTTGACAGATTTCCCTTTCTCTATTATAACAGCAAATTCGCCTTTATGCAATAAAAAACTTTGAAATTATTTCATTTGTCAAAAAAAAGTTTTGTTTTTCACAAAATTTTGTCCAAAAATATTTGAAAGAGCTGCAATAGAAAATTTTTCAAAAACCTTGCTATTTTTTAAAATTTCATGTATAATAGAGGTTGTACTATGGAAAATTGCGCGAAAATATCAATTTCACCGAAAGGACAAAGGAACATGAAATGTAATTTATTACTATCCTTAATGCAGCTGGATATCGGCGGTGCGGAGACGCATGTTGTGGAGCTTGCAAAGGAGTTAAAAAAGCGCGGCTACCATGTGGTGGTAACCTCAAACGGCGGTGTTTATGAAAAAGAGCTTGCGGATGCAGGAATTAAGCATTATCGGGTGCCCTTGCAGAATAAGAATCCGAAAAACGTTCTGCACGCATTCCGGGAGCTGCGGAGAATTATTGAGGAGGAAAAAATCGATCTGGTGCATTCCCATGCCCGGATTCCGTCCTTTATTTTGGGGCGGCTGCATAAAAAAATGCACTTTCCCTTTGTGACAACGGCGCACTGGGTGTTTACTACAAAATACGGCTTAAAATATATCACAGACTGGGGACAGAAAACCCTGGCTGTGAGCGA
This sequence comes from uncultured Clostridia bacterium, assembly GCA_934462945.1. Classification (GTDB taxonomy): domain Bacteria; phylum Bacillota; class Clostridia; order UBA1381; family UBA1381; genus RQCD01. Next base: position 2,485 of record CAKSJF010000063.1, read on the forward strand.
GGATATTAAAAAATATCTGATGGATAACTATCATATTCCGGAATCGGATATTATCGTCACAATCAACGGAATTGACACAGACAAATTTTCTCCGGATACTGACGATACCGAGGTTCGAAAAGAGTTCGGACTCACTCCGGAGGATCATGTGATTACCTATGTCAGCCGGATGGATCAGGACAGAAGTCTTGTGGCGCATCAGCTGATTGCGGCAATGCAAAAGCTTGATCCGCTGATCGGAAATTTAAAGCTTTTGATTGTGGGCGGCGGAAATGATTTTGACGCGGTGCAAAAAGAGGCAAAAGAAATGAATCAGACCCTTGGGAGGGAGGCAATCCTGCTTGCCGGGGCGAGAACAGATATTAACCGCCTGGTTGCGCCGGCAGATCTTTTTGTCGGGGTTTCGCGTGCGGCTTTAGAGGCAATGGCAGCGGCTAAGCCAACGGTTATTGCCGGCAATGAGGGATATATCGGACTGTTTGACAAGGATAAAATTGATCTTTGCTTTTCCACAAACTTCTGCTGCCGCGGCTGTCCGCAGTCGGAAACAGAAACGCTTGCAAATGAAATCGGTGCGTTTTTCGGCATGTGGGACGAGGATCGGGAAAAGCTCGGACAATTCAGCCGTGAATTTGTGAAGGAGCGTTATTCCGTGAAGAAAATGACGGACGATACAGAGCGTTTGTATCGCATGGTTTTGAAAAAATAGAAGTAAGGGATTGATCAATTTGGAAAGAATCCTGATATCGGGATATTATGGTTTTCGAAATAATGGTGATGACGCGCTTTTGAAAGCGATTGTGGACGATCTGAAAAAGCAGAACCCCAAAATCTTTCTGACGGTTTTATCCAAAAACCCGAAGGAGACGAGGAGGCGGTATGGCGTTCATGCGGTGAACCGGATGAACCCCTTTGCGGTGTTATATGCGCTGATCCGGTGCAGACTGCTTTTATCCGGCGGCGGAACGCTGATTCAGGATCGGACAAGCACAAAATCACTGTTATATTATTTAGGAATTATCCGGCTGGCAAAGCTTTTCGGAAAAAAGGTGATGCTTTATTCCAACGGAATCGGACCGCTCCGGGAGGAGCATGTGCCGATGACGAAAAAAGTTTTGAACCGGGTGGATTTAATTACTCTGCGTGACCGGTCAGCAGAGGAGGAACTGGAGAGAATCGGCGTTACTAAACCGAAAATTTTCCTGACAGCCGATCCGGCATTCACTCTTTTGGCAGAGAGTGCGGAAAAAGGGAAAAAGCTTTTATCAGACTGCGGACTGGATCCGGAGCGGGAAACCGTTTGTATCAGCGTTCGGAAATGGAAAGCGCTTCCGGCGCATTTCTGCGATGTGATTGCAGAAGCTGCAGATGAACTTGCAGAAAAATATCAGATCCTGTTTGTGCCGATGCAGCCCAGTAAAGATCTTGCTATTTCCAGGGAAATAGCAGGAAAAATGAATCATTCATCCGCCTTGTTCCCGGGAAGTGAGAATGTTGGGGAAATGCTGGCGGTTTTGGGAAGAATGAAGCTTTGTATCGGAATGCGTCTGCACAGCTTAATTTATGCGGCAAGTCAGAGCGTTCCGGTGGTCGGATTGGTGTACGATCCGAAAATTACCGGCTTTATGGATTATATCGGACAAAAACACTATTTGCATGTGGACACCCTTTCTGAGGATGCGCTTTTCGGGCAGATTCAAAAGGTTTTGAATCAGTATGACGAGATTCAAAGCGAGCTTTCCGATACATCAGCAATTCTCCGGAAAAAGGCTGAGCAGAATGCAAGGCTGGCTGAAATGCTGCTAAGAGGGGAGGAGCTGCATCTTGAGTAAGAGCGAAAACATGTTGAAAACAGCCGGATTTATGGCAATTGCAACCCTTCTGGCAAAGGTGTGCGGTCTGGCACGCGAAATGCTTATTGCGGCATTCTTTTCCACCGGTTATCTGGGCGAGGCATATCTTGCGGCAACCCAACTGCCGATGACGTTGTTTGATATTGTGATCGGCGGGGTCATTTCTGCGTCTTTTATTCCGATTTTTAACGATCTTCTGCAAAAGAAGAATCGGGAGGAGGCAATGCGGTTTGCCAATAATTTTATCGGCATGATCCTGACGGTCTGTACGCTGATTACGGTGGTCGGAATCCTGTTTTCCGATCAGCTGATCACGCTTTTAGCGCCCGATTTTAATACCGAAACACATCAGCTTGCATCTCAGCTTTCGATGATTATGTTTCCGATGATTATTTTCACCGGTCTTGCATTTTCCTTTGTGGGAATTTTGCAGTCCTTTGGGGAATTTAATATTCCGGCAATCATGAGCCTGCTCTCCAATCTGTGCGTAATTTTGTATTTTCCGCTGTTTGGAAAACGCTTTGGGGTACACGGACTGGCGGTTGCCATGCTGATTTCCTGGAGCATTCAGGTGTTTGTACAGATTCCGGCGCTGCGGCGGTTTTCCTTTCATTTCTGTCCGCGCCTGCACATGACCGATCCGGATATCCGGCGCGCCTTGGTTTTGGCAGGTCCAATGCTCGTAAGCACCTGGGTTCAGCCGCTTTATTCGATTGTCAATACCCGGATTGCGTCGGGTATCAGCGGAGCGGTTGCAACGCTTAATTACGCAAACCGGCTGTATATTGTGGTAACAGGTGTGTTCTCCTTTGTGGTGACAAATCTGATTTTCCCAAAGCTTTCGCGTGCGAACTCTGCGGAGAATCAGGAGGAATCCAGAAAGCTGGTGCTGATTTCGCTAAAATCGGTCGCTATGGTGATTTTACCGCTGATGGCAGGCTTTATCCTGCTGTCCGAGCCGATTATTTCGGTGATTTATGAGCATGGAAAGTTTGATGCAACCAAAATTACGGCGGCGGCACTTTCCTGTTATTCGGTCGGCATGATCGGACTTTCTGTGAATGAGGTGCTTTCCAAAACCTTTTTCTCTATGCAGGATTCCAAAACACCGATGGTAAATGCGATTTTGAGTATGCTTTTTAATATCTTGCTTGCTTATACGCTTTCTCCGGTATTTGGCGTCTGCGGTTTGGCTTTGGCAAGCGCCGGCGGCTCTACCGTTAATGCGGCGCTAAACTATTACTGCATGCGGAAAAAGCACGGGAAAATCTGCGATTTACGCGATATTGCCGATTTTATTAAAATAATCGGTTCGGCGCTTTTAATGTCTGCGGCAGTATTCGGTGTGCGTGAGCTTTTAAAGCTGAAACTTTCCGACGGTCTGGTTTCCAATCTGATTCTGGGAGGCGGCTGTGCCGTAGCAGGCGTGATTGTATATGCGGCGGCTTTGTACCTATTGAAAGAAACAGAAATTCGTGATTTATTGAAAGGAGGAAAAAAGCATGACTGAAAATCGGTTCTTTTCCTGGATCAGCCGGATTTTTTCCTGGCTTTTGAATTGCTATGACAACAGCGTGATTGAAAAGGGAATTGCAGGATTTTGCGGATTTTTTGCAAAAAGAGCAAAAAAGAGTGTGATTCTGTCCTTTTTCCGGGAACGGTATATGGATGGCAGATGGAGTGAAACCAGTGTGGCGGTGAAAGGTCTGACTGCACCCATGCGCAGTATCCGGAACCGCTATCGGAAAAACCAAACGCAGACAGAGAGAAAAAAGACGGAAAGTCTGATTCTTTCGATGATTCGGAATGCGGCACGCGTTCCGCTGCGGGAATACGGAATTTTAATTCTGGCATTTGCAATCGGCTCTGCTGTCGGGTTGATTTTCCCGGCTGCAAGATCGGCAATCAATCTGACCGTCATTTTTGCACTGCTTCTTTTCGGGGCGGTTTTATGCCTGATCAAAATGCCCCTCCTGGCATTCGGAGAGAGCAGCAAAATCGTAGGCTTGGTACACAAAATCATCTTCTATTATGACGCGATTCCTGCCTATGATCATAAGGTCTACCATTTGACAAGACTCTGGCTGTTTGCCGGTGTGACGTTTGTTTTGGGAGCAGCCGGCGGTCTGATCGGCGCGGCGCTGATGACCGGAGTTTTGATTGCGGTGCTGTTTGTTTTCATGATTTTATGGAAAACAGAGGTGGGCGTGTTTCTCTTTGTTCCGCTTTCCGGCATTCTTCCGACTATGGCATCGGTCGGACTGGTGGGTGTGACGATTGTTTCCTTCTTTCTGCACCTTCGTTTCAGCGCAAAAACGGAATACCGGAAAACCCCGTTTTTCCTGTGGATTGCTGGATTTTTAGCGGCGGCATGCTATGCGGCAGTGACCAGTGTAACGCTTCTAAGCAGTCTGAAAATTTTAATGGTTTATGTGGTCTTTACGCTCTCCTTTATGGTGATCGTGAACACCGTCAAAACGCGTGGACAATGGACGGCGCTGCTGATCCTGTTGGTATTTGCATCTGTTTTGGTTTCGGGGTACGGTATCTGGCAGAATTTCTTTTTGCAGGACACCACATCAAGCTGGGTAGACGCGTCTATGTTTGAGGATATTAAGACAAGAGTGTATGCCACATTGGATAATCCGAATGTGTTAGGACAGTATTTCATTTTGATGATTCCGCTTGCCTTTACACTTCTGGTCAAAACAAAATCGGCAGGACAGAAGCTTTTATATCTTGTCGGAAACGGCATGATGTTTGCCTGTCTGATGTACACCTGGTCGCGCGGGGCATGGGTCGGTGTTGTGCTTGGAATCGGATTTTTCCTGATTTTAAAGGACAGACGGTGGATTGCTCTTTGCATTGCCGGGTTGCTGTTAATGCCGTCCGTTTTGCCGGCAAGTGTACTTTCCCGGTTAACCAGTATCGGAAATGTACAGGATTCCTCCACGGCATACCGGGTATCGGTCTGGATTGGTTCAATACGGCTGATCCGGGAATACTGGCTTTCCGGAATCGGACTTGGTTCAGACGCATTTTTGCGCGTTTATCCGCATTATGCTCTGGGCGGCGCGGATTTCGCATTGCATTCTCATAACTTCTATCTGCAATGGATTGTGGATATGGGTATTTTCGGACTGTTCCTCTATGCCGGTATCATCACAACCTGTTTTACAGAAATTTACCGGGTTCGGGAGAAAAATACGCTGATTCGGAATGTGTCCCTGGCAATGGGCGGTGCGATGATCGGATACCTGTTCCAGGGCATGGCGGAAAATCTTTGGTATAACTATCGGATGATTTTAATTTTCTGGATTTATATGGCGCTTTTAGAGAGCGCCGCTTGGATTTCAGAAAAGAAAGGGGAAGTGTGATGATCAGAATTATGCAGGTGCTGACCGACACGAACGTCGGCGGCGCAGGAATCTGGCTTTTGAATTATCTGAAAACCTATTGCCGGGAACGGTTTGAAATGGTGGTGGTTTTACCGGCTGGCTCGGCATTAATTCCGATGGCGGAGGAAACCGGCGTCCGGGTGGTGACGGCAGAAAAGATTGCAGATCAGTCCTTTTCTGTTCCGGGAATCCGGGAATTGAGGGAAATTATGATCCGGGAAGAACCGGACGTGGTGCATACGCATGCAAGTCTTTCTGCAAGAATTGCCGCAAGACTGGAAAAAATTCCGGTGGTGAATACCCGGCATTGCTTAGAACCGCCGAAGAAACATTTGAAACGTTTTGTGTATCAGTTTTTAAATAATGCGCTAAGCGACCGGGTGATTGCGGTTTCAGAGGCAGTGATGGAGAATCTCTTGCAGGATGGAATCAAGGCGGACAAGCTCCGGATTGTTTATAACGGAATTACTCCGCTCCGGGAATATTCGCCGCAGGATCGAAGATTATTGCGCCGGGAGCATAATATTTCGGATAAGGCAACAGTGGTCGGGATTGTGGCAAGGTTAGAGCCGGTCAAAAATCATGCGATGTTTTTAGAGGCGGCAAAGTTTGTTGCAACGGCATGCCCGGACGCACTCTTTATGATTGTGGGAGACGGAAGTCTCCGGCAGGAGTTAGAAAAACAGGCAGAGCCGCTCGGGGAACGTGTTCTCTTTACCGGCTATCTTCCGGATGTCACCGACGCGGTCAACATGATGGATATTTTGACGCTGACCTCGGAGCACGAGGCTTTGAGTATTTCGCTGATTGAGGGCATGAGCATCGGAAAACCGGCAGTTGCCACAAAATCCGGCGGTCCGTCCGAGGTGATTGAGCAGGGAATCAGCGGCATTTTGGTAGACCCGAATGATGCGGTTGGCTTTTCTATGGCGGTGATCCGGTTGATTCAGAATCCGCTGGCACAGAAGCAATTCGGCGATTATGGAAGAAAAATTGTGAAAGAAAAATTTATGGCGTCAGAAATGGCGAAAAAGGTTGAAAAAATCTATGACGAACTGGCAGAGGATGTCGGGGAAGCGACGGAAGGAGAATCCAGATGAAGAAGAAACTGAATGTGATCGACATACTGATTATTTTGTTCCTGGCAGCTGTGATTGCGGCAGGAATGCTGTATGCCCGTAAAATCAGCAAGCCGGCAGAGGAAGGTACAAAAACAATTGTACTGGAGGTAACGGAGAAAAGAGAGGGATTCCTTTCTGTGATGCAGGAGGGCGATCAGCTTTGGGACGGCACACAGAAAAAGGAATTTGGTATTTTAAAAAGCGTAGAATCGCGACCGGCAAGAAAGGATGTCTTTTCGCAAAAGGACGGCACAATCCGGAATGTGGAGGTGCCGGAGCGCTACGACATTTATCTGACGGTGGAAGTGCCGGAGAGTGAAAAGGTGAATGTCGGAAAGGGATTGTGGCTGGAGAGTCAGCGGTATAAGTGCAGCGGATATGTATTGGAGGTGTCGGAATGAAAGTGATCGATGAAAAGGGCAGACTGTTTGGAAAACTGAATCTGATTGATTTGCTTGTTATTTTGCTGATTGTGTTTGCAGCAGTAGCGGCAGCGTCCAAAATGCATAAGACAAAAAGCATGGATACCGCAGACGCAACGATTCGGTATACCCTATGTGTCCGAAAGGTGCGGCAGCAGTCGGTTGAAGCAATTGAGAGAAACAAGGAAGAGCTTGTGGATGCAGAAAAGGGAGAGGCGCTTGGCAACATTGTAGCAATTGAACAGCGACCGGCAGAGGAGCTGGTGCAGACGGAGGATGGGAGCTTTGTACTTTCCGAATATCCGGACAAGTACGATCTTTATATCACACTGGAAACTCCCGGAAGAATGAACGAAAAGGGAATCTACGCACAATCCGGCAAAAAAATTCTCTATGGAGATACCATCGGTATCGACAACGGCTATGCGCAGACGTTTGGAGAAGTAGAACAGGTAGAAATACTGCAATAGGGGATGTCAAAAAAGGCAAAGACACGCGCAAACGCGCCGCTCGGAGTACGCCGGTACGCCGCAGGGCGCGTTTGCAGCGTTCTGCACTCTTTTTTTACATCCCTTTTTAAAGATAGAATTTGTGATTTCCGATGGTTGTATAGTAGGAACGGTTTTGGGAAATCCAGGAGCTTGTGGCGATCTTGTCGTTAAAAAAGTATAGACATTCTCCGACCGGTGACGCGCCGTAGAGCGCCTCCTTTGCAGCAAGCACACAGCTTGATAATGGAATGTTATAGATTGCTCCGTTTGCCGTGGGGGTAAACTGTACCCCGTACTTCCGGTCAAAAATCACATCATAAACACTGTTCGGAAAATCACTGCTCTGCACACGGTTTAAAATCACATTTGCAACGGCGATTTTTCCGGTGTGTTCCTCGCCCTGTGCCTCGGCATGTACAATTTTGGATAGCCAGTCTAAATCGTCGTCGGAGTAGCTGCGGTCAATGCAGTTCTCCGGGACGGTAATGTCCGGATGCGTTAGGAGGACGCTTTTTTTTGTGTTGTCCCAGGAAACCTCCGCACCAAAAAGCTCTGCAATGCTCCGGATTGGAAGATAGGTTCTTCCGTCTGCAATCCAGGCGGCATTGGTAAGGGGGTATGCCTTTTCGTTGACTGTCGCAGTCGTTTTTCCAACCGGGATTTTTGCAGACAATCCGGGCTTTTCTAAAAGGACGTTTTTTCCGTCCCAGTCCACCTGGCAGGAAAATGCCTGACTGATAAAGCGTACCGGCGCATACACCCTGCCATCCGACAAGATGATTTTTGTATCGTGGAAAAGCCGCTCGCCGTTCAGCTTGATGTCCACCGGCGCCTCCGATGCAAAAGCAACTGCCGGAAAAAGTGTAAATAGAATGATCAGAATTATTTTTTTCATGATGTTCACCTCAGAAATTAATTCCGACTTGCTCTTTTATTTTAACATATCTGCAAAACATAGACAACCCACAAAATTTGGATGAGATATTGCAATACCGGGAAAAATATGTTATGATAGCAATAGAGATCGGAGGAATGGGCAATGAGAATATTGAATTTAGATGAGGTTATAGAGCTGAAAAAGGCGCTTTTGGAGCAATTCTCGGCAGAACTGCATTTGCATGACGCATGCGGAGGGCAGAGCTTTTCTCTGAAAAATCCCAGCAGCGGTGCGCAGGAATATATTGAAAAGTATTGCAGGGAAAAGCGGATGAGAGCAATCTTTTACGAGCCGTCTGCATTTGTAGTAGAGGAGGAATAGGGAATGACATTGCAGCAGATTCTTTATGCAATCACAATTGCGAATCTCGGTTCGATGAATAAGGCGGCGGAATCGCTTTTTATTTCCCAACCGGCGCTCACCAGCGCCATCCGGGAATTGGAAAGCGAAGTTGGAATCACGTTGTTTGATCGGACAGGGCGGGGGGCGCATCCGACCGCAGAGGGGGAGGAGTTTTTGATTTATGCCCGTCAGCTGTATCAGCAATACGAGCTTTTAAGCCGAAAATACACCGATCCTGCAAATATCAAACGAAAATTCGGCGTTTCCTCGCAGCATTACTCTTTTGCGGTGAAAGCGTTTGTGGAGACGGTGAAACGGTTTGACACGCTGCATTATGAGTTTGCGATGCGTGAGGTGAAAACGGCGGATGTCATTCATGATGTCAGTAGCTTAAAAAGCGAAATCGGTATTTTATATATTAATGATTTTAATAAACAGATTTTCCAGAAAATATTCCGGGATCAGGAGCTGGAATTTCACGATCTGATCCATTGCACGGCATATGTTTATATCTGGAAAAACCATCCGTTAGCGAAAAAGGAATCCATCAGCTTTTCTGAGCTTGCGGATTATCCGTGTCTTTCGTTTGAGCAGGGAGATCAGGGGTCGTTTTATTTTTCGGAGGAAATTTTAAGCACCAACGAATATCCGCGTATGATCAAAACTGCCGACCGCTCCACCATGCTGAACCTGATGGTCGGACTAAACGGCTACACACTCTGCTCCGGTATCATCTGTGAGGAATTAAACGGCAGCGACTATATCGCTGTTCCGTTCGAGTCGGACGACCACAACCCAAATTCGACTATGCAGATCGGCTATATTGTAAAAAAGAGAAGTGTTTTGAGTAAAATCGGAGAGGTATATATTCAGGAAGTGAAAAGGTATCTGCAAAAGCAAAAACTTTAACGAAAAATGGTGATTTTGAGCAACAAAAAAGTGATTTTGAGTATATACATTTTTGCTTTCCTATGCTACAATGGTGAAAAAGGAGGCGATTTGTTTGAATTTCAGACAAGTACATTTAGATTTTCACACAAGTGAGGCAATTGAGGGGATCGGCAGTCAGTTTCAGAAGGAACAGTTTCAGGAGATGCTGAAATTAGGGCATGTGAATTCCATCACTGTTTTTTCAAAATGCCATCATGGCTGGGCATACCATCCGAGCGAGGCAAACGAGATGCATCCGCACCTGTCCTTTGACCTTTTGGGTGCGCAGATTGAGGCGGCGCATGAAATCGGAGTTAAAACCCCAGTTTATCTCTCGGCAGGACTGGATGAAAAGGCATTCCGGAAGCATCCGGAATGGTGGCTTATCGGAGAATTGGACGGAAAACCGGTTTCTCCGGATTTGGTGCATCCGGGCTTTCATGTACTTTGCTTTAACACAGAGTATTTAGAATATCTTGCAAAGCAGGTGGAGGAAGTTGTTCAGAAATATGATGCGGACGGTATCTTTTTGGATATTTCCGCACCGAGACCGTGCTATTGCAAGACCTGTCAGGCAGAGCTGATTCGCGAGGGCAAAGATCCGACCGACCGGAGAAATGTCTGGGAGCAGGCACAGAGAGTTTACAATAACTATACCAAGCGAATTGAAGAAGCAGTTTATAAATATAAAAAGCTGCCGATCTTCCACAACGGCGGACATATCGCACGCGGCAGATACGACATTATGAACCGGAACAGTCATTTGGAAATTGAGTCTCTGCCCACCGGCGGCTGGGGATATGACGATGCACAAATAAGCACCCGGTACGCACAGACATTGGGACGCGACTATCTTTCCATGACCGGACGTTTCCACGGAACATGGGGCGAATTCGGCGGCTACAAAACAGCGAATGCACTCTGGTATGAGGCGGCAGTCGGCGCAGCTTTGGGCGCTAAGCTTTCCATTGGCGATCAGCTGCATCCGAATGGAAAAATGGATCGTCTGACCTATGAGAATATCGGAAAGGCATATGAAAAAATCGAACAGGCAGAACCCTGGCTTAAGAACACAGAGTACATATGCGAAATTGGCGTACTCTCCTCCGAGGCATACGGAGTGGAACAGCAGGAAATGGATTTAAATGTGCTTGCAAAGCATGATATTGGTGTTTCCAGAATTTTAAACGAGGGAAAATACTTGTATCAGGTGCTGGATTATGAATCAGACTTTTCAAAATATAAGTTGATTATTCTGCCGGATGTGATCACGCTTTCGGACAAGCTTCAGAAAAAGCTTTCGGACTTTGTGAAAAACGGCGGAAAAATTCTTGCAACCGGTCGTTCCGGATTGGATGAAAACAATCAGTTTGCATTCCGCCTGGGTGCAGAATATGTAAAAACCTGTGAATATGAGCCAACCTATGCAGACGCAGAGAATTTAGGGCTTCCGGCGGCAAACTACGTGATGTACCAGAAAAGCGAAACGGTTTGTTTATCAGACGGCTGCGAGCTTGTGAAAA
>CAKSJF010000064.1 GCA_934462945.1 uncultured Clostridia bacterium
GGATGTAAAAAAAGAGTGCAGAACGCTCCAAACGCGCCCGACGGCGTACTGGCGTACTCCGAGCGGCGCGTTTGGAGTGTAGTTCAAGGGCAGTAATAATCTGCTTTCAAGATATTTAATCCCTTGAACGGTCTGTGCCTTTTTTGACATCCCATTTTACTCAATGATCCAGTCTATCTTTCCTGCCACACCGCTGGTTTTACCCTTTCTTGCCTCGCTGATTTCCATAGCGCGGCAAAGAGCCGATCCAACGCTCCGGAAAATTGCCTCCCAGATATGGTGTCCGTTTTTGCCTTTTTCCAGGTCAATTTGCAGTGTGCAGCATGCACCCTGTGCAAATCCCTCTAAAAACGTTTCCAAATCCTCGGAGTTCATGCCCTCGGTCTGCGCCGGGATTTCGATTCCGTGTGAATCCAGGGAAAAATAGGCACGGCTTTCAAAGCTTAATGCCGTTTCTGCCTTTGCCTCGTCAATGATTCCGATGGCATCACCAAATCCCCACGCGCCGTCTGCGCGGCGGATATACTCTGCACATGCCTTTCCAAGCGCAATTCCTAAATCCTCGCAAATGACATGTGTGAGCGTAAACTGCGCCAGCTGGCAGGTCACAGCAATGTTAAAGCACCCTCTCCAGGCAATATGCTCAATCATGTGATTTAAAAACGGCAGTGGTGTCTGGATTTCATCCCGGTAATTCGGTTTGATCGGCGAAAAGTCCAAAACAACCGCCATCTCCGATTCTGTTGTTTTTCTGGTAACCTTGATTGGATTCATATAAATCTCCGTTCTGCCATTCTGCGGCATTAATATCCATATTAATCTCTTTCTTTGACGGCTAATCCGTGCGTGTCAAAACCTTCAAATTCTGCAAATTTTGCAGCATGCCGGCGCACTTTGTTAAATCCGTCATGCGATGCATAGCCAACCGAAGAACGTTTCAGAAAATCTGCAACTGATACACTGGAATAGGTTTTTGCAAAGCCGCCGGTCGGCAGGATTGCATTCGGACCTAACACAAAGTTGCAGAGTGTGACCGGGGTGTATTCACCCAGGAGAATTTCTCCGGCATTCTTGATCATGGGCAGAACCTCAAACGGCTTTTCGGTCATAACCTCCATATGCTCCGGGGCATACTCATTGACGAACCGAATAGACTCCTCCAGAGAATCGGTCAGAATCACACCGCCGTAGGTCTGATAATTCTTTGTGATAAATTCTTTCCGCAGCGGAGAAATTTTTTCTAACTGCTGATTCATAATCGGAATGACCTTTTCCACCAACTCCGCAGAATGCGTCACCAAAAGCGCCGCACTGTCCGGACCGTGTTCTGCCTCGATCATCCAGTCTCTTGCAGCCTTTTCCGGGTCTGCATGCTCATCACAAAGGATAATTGCCTCGCTCGGTCCTGCCGGAAGTCCTGCATCGATATGGCTTGCTAACACACGCTTTGCCGCCGTTGCATAGCTGTTTCCAGGGCCGATGATTTTGTGGCATTTCGGAATGGTTTCCGTTCCGTAGGCAACCGCTGCAACTGCCTGAATACCGCCCACCTTATAAATTTCGGTGATGCCGATAATTTTTGCCGCTGCTAAGATCGCGTCGTCCACCTTGCCCTCCTTGTTCGGCGGTGTTACTACTACAATTTTCGGAACCTTTGCAACCACTGCCGGGATTCCGAGCATGCACAAAACAGACGGAAAGCTGCCTTTACCGTGCGGCACATACAAGCAAACATCTACAATCGGGGTCGTCTTTTCGCCGACCATCAAGCCGTCGTCCACCATGGTGAACCACATTTCCTCCGGGAGCTGTTTTTCGTGGAAATCGTAAATATTTTTATAGGCATATTCAATTGCTTCGCGCGTTTCGCGGTCGCAATTTTCATAGCCCTGTTCGATCTCCTCCGGAGTTACCTTCATTTCTTTTGCTGTCAGCTTGACATGGTCAAATTTTTCGGTATATTCCAGGACTGCCGCGTCTCCGCGTGCCTTAATATCGTTCGATACTTCCGTTGCCACCTTCATATGCTCGGTAATATCTACCTCGGCACGGCGCATAATAAAGTCATATTTTTCCTTTGACATCTCGGACAGCTTGTAAATGTTTGGCTGCATGTTCATTCCTCCTCGTCACTTCAAAAACTCGCGCATTTTCTCTACGAAGCTTTTTTGCTTTTTGTAATTTTTGCCCTCGGAAATTGCCTCAAATTCCTTAAGCAGTTCTTTTTGTTTATTGGTTAAGCCTTTCGGCACTTCCACATCTACCGTTACATACTGATCTCCGCGCATTTTTCCGCGGATATGGGGGATTCCCTTGCCGCGCAGACGGAATACTGCGCCCGGCTGTGTTCCCTCCGGAATATCATATTCCACCACACCGTCTAAGGTCGGGACTTTGACCGTTGCACCGACTGCCGCCTGTACAAAGGTGACCGGCAAATCCATGTATACGTCAAAGCCGTCCCGGCGGAACATTTCATGCGGCTTGATCCGGATGGTGATTAACAGATCGCCGTTCGGACCTCCGCGTTCGCCCGGCTCGCCCTTTTGGGAAAGCTGCATGGTCTGACCGTGGTCGATTCCTGCCGGAATATCCACCTCAAGCGTGGTTGATTTCCGAACCTTACCCGTTCCGCGGCAATCGCGGCATGGCTCCTCAATGATCTGACCAGTTCCATGGCATTGCGGACAAGTGGTCACGTTTGTCATATATCCAAGCGGGGTTCTGGTCTGGGTTCTCACCTGACCGCTGCCGCCGCATTTCTGACAGGTTTTCGGTTTTGTACCCGGCTTTGCGCCGCTGCCGCCGCAGGTTTTACAGTTTTCTCTGCGTGTGAGCGTAATTGTTTTTTTACATCCGAATGCCGCTTCCTCAAACGTCAGATCAATCACCTGGCGAATATCCTGCCCTCTGACCGGTGCATTCTGCCGTCTTGCGCCTCCTCCGAAACCGCCGCCGAACAGATCGGAGAAAATATCTCCAAAATCGAAACCGCCGCCAAAGCCGCCTGCTCCGTATCCGCCGCCTGCTCCAAAGTTCGGATCAACTCCGGCATGACCAAACTGGTCATACTTAGAACGCTGTTCCGAATCGGACAAAACCTCATATGCTTCATTGACTTCCTTAAATTTTGCCTCCGCCTCTTTATCGCCCGGATGCAAGTCCGGATGATACTTTTTCGCTTCCCGGCGGTACGCTTTTTTGATTTCATCATCAGATGCGCCTTTCTGCACACCTAAGACCTCATAAAAATCTCTTTTATCAGCCAACTTGTTTCACCTACCCTTATTTATTATACCAAATTCCTCGGCATTTGTAAATACTTTAGCACGATAAACTTAGTAGAAAATTCCTTATAATTATTTACATTTTTCAGCACACTGCACATTTTGAAAGGGACTGCCGCAAAGCGATTCCCTGAACCGTTCCTTTTGCAGCAGTCCCTTTTCCATCTAAGTTATTTCTTGTCGTCGTTGTCTACTTCGCGATAATCTGCCTCATAGACATTATCGTTCGGAGCAGCGCCCTGCGCACCGCCCTGTGCGCCCTGGGCAAAGTCTTCCGGGTTAAATCCCTGACCCTGCGCGCCCTGCGGATTTGCCTGCTGATAAAGCTTTTCCGAAACCTTGTAGAATGCCTGCTGTAAGCTTTCTGTTGCCGCTTTGATTGCGTCTGTGTCTGTGCCCTCCAGCGCTTTCTTCACTTTCTCGATTTCCTCTTTCACCGGAGCTTTGTCTGCCTCCGGCACTTTATCGCCAATTTCATTCAAGGTCTTTTCCGACTGATAAACAAGGCTCTCTGCGTTGTTTCTTGTCTCAACCTCTTCTTTTCTCTTTTTATCTTCTTCTGCATACTTTTCAGCCTCTTTGACTGCCTTGTCGATATCCTCATCACTCAGATTGGAGGATGCAGTAATGGTGATTTTCTGCTCGTTGCCTGTTCCCATATCCTTAGCTGATACATTTACAATACCGTTTGCGTCAATATCAAAGGTAACCTCGATTTGCGGCACACCGCGCGGAGCAGGAGCAATTCCGGTTAAGCTGAAACGACCCAGGGTCTTATTATACTGCGCCATATCACGCTCACCTTGCAGAACGTGTACCTCAACACTGGTCTGTCCATCTGCTGCGGTGGAGAAGATCTGAGACTTCTTAGTCGGGATGGTGGTATTACGGTCGATCAGACGTGTGAACACACCGCCCATCGTTTCGATACCCAAAGACAACGGCGTAACATCCAACAGCAGTAAATCCTTTACGTCTCCGCCTAATACACCAGCCTGTACCGCTGCACCGATTGCAACGCATTCATCCGGGTTAATGCCCTTATGCGGCTCCTGACCCATTTCTTTCTTCACAGCCTCCTGCACTGCCGGGATTCTGGAAGAACCGCCGACTAAGAGTACCTTGTGAATTTCGCTTGCGGAAAGTCCTGCGTCTTTCATCGCATTCCGGATGCAAACCAAAGTTTTCTGAACCAGATCTGCGGTCAACTCGTCAAATTTTGCACGGGTAACGGTAATATCCATATGCTTCGGACCGGATGCGTCTACTGTGATAAACGGCAGGTTGACGTTCGAGGTCATAGAACCGGAAAGCTCTTTCTTGCATTTTTCTGCTGCGTCTTTCAAACGCTGCATTGCCATCTTGTCGCCTCTTAAATCGATTCCGCTTTCTTTCTTAAATTCTTCAATCAGATAGTTCATCACGCGCTCATCGAAGTCGTCGCCGCCCAGTCTGGTATCACCGTTGGTTGCCAACACTTCAAAGACACCGTCGCCGATTTCCAGGATGGAAACATCGAATGTACCGCCGCCTAAGTCGTAGATCATAACCTTTTGGTCGGTGTCGCTCATGCCATAAGCAAGAGCAGCTGCGGTCGGCTCGTTGATAATTCTCAAAACCTCTAAGCCTGCGATCTTGCCGGCATCCTTGGTTGCCTGTCTCTGCGAATCGCTGAAATATGCCGGAACTGTGATAACTGCCTGTGTCACCGGCTCACCCAGATATGCCTCTGCGTCATTCTTTAATTTTGTCAGAATCATAGCAGAAATTTCCTGCGGTGTGTATGCCTTACCATCAATGTTTACTTTATAGTCAGTACCCATTTCACGCTTAATGGACATGATAGTTCTGTCTGCATTTGTAACAGCCTGTCTTTTTGCCGGCTCGCCGACAATTCTCTCGCCGTCCTTCTGGAACGCTACGATAGACGGTGTGGTTCTGCCGCCCTCAGAATTTGCAATAACAGTCGGGTTTCCGCCCTCAATCACTGCTACGCAAGAGTTTGTTGTACCTAAGTCAATACCAATAATTTTTCCCATAATAAATTCCTCCTCTATAATCGCTTTATACAATTAGTTTGCTACTTTCACCATACTGTGCCGGATGACTCTGTCGTCCTTGTAGCGATAGCCTTTCATAAATTCCTCCACAATGGTGTTATCCGCTGTGGACTCCTCCTCCACATGCATCACTGCATTGTGAAGATTCGGATCAAATTCTTCGCCGACTGCCGGGATTTCAGAAACCTCCAGCTTGGATAAAATGTCGTTCATTTGCTTTTTTACCATTTCGACGCCCTCTAAAACCTTTTTGGCGTCCTCGCTCTGCACCTCAACCGCAAGTGCGCGGTCAAGATTGTCGCTCACCGGCAGGATTGCGGAAACCACATCCACCACCGCGTCTGCATACCGTGCGTCCTTCTCGCGCTGTGAGCGCTTTTTGAAGTTATCATACTCGGCATAAAGACGGAGGTATTTGTCCTCCCATTCCTTTACCTTTTTTTGAAGTTCTTCCGTCTCGGACGGCTTTTGCTCCTCCGGCGCATTCTCCTGCTCCGGCTTTTCTTCTTTTACTTCTTCCTGTTCTACTAAGGGTTCTTCCTTTTTCTTGTTACCCAAACCTTATCCCCCGCTTTCTCCAATATATAGCTGATACAAAATCTTATCAATGTGACTGGAAATACAATCCAGATTTGCAATCACCTTTGCATAATCCATCCGCTTTGGTCCGATCACGCCGATTTTTCCGACCGACTTTTTGTCGATTGAATAATTGACGGTAACCAGGCTGCAATCCGAAAGTTCCTCCATGCCGTTTTCCGTGCCGATTTTGACATCAATATTTTTTTCGTCCTCTGACGGCTTCATCAGCTGCTTCAGATTTTTTTCATCGGCTAAGAAATCCAGCATTCTCTGCGCCTTTTCAATGCTGCTATACTCCGGATACTGAAGAATCGACTTTGCATTTTCCACATAGAAATGTGTCTCATCCAGCGATTCAATCGTTTCATATACGAAATTTAAAATCCGGATCAAAACCTTTGGCGGAAGCTTTAGGGTCTGCTCAATTTCATTCTGCATGCTTTGGATTGCGTCAAATGTAATTTCATTGACGCTCATACCGTTTAACTGCTTTTGCAGGATGACGCCAAGACCGGCTGCTGTCTGCTCATCAATGCCAATCGGCATCAGCTGATTCTTTACAACACCCTCCTTGGTTACCACAATCAGCATCACGTTCGAGCCGCCCAGGTGTACCAGATCAATTTTCTGAATCCGGGACTCTAAGTCCGGCGAGGATACCACTGTGGTATAGTTGGTGAGTGTGGCGGCAATCAGGCTTGCCTTTTTGATCAGATGCTCCAATTGCAGAACCCGTTCTTCCAACACGCTCTGCATCCGCTCCATTGCCTCCACGCTCATCTGATACCGATGCATCAGAGAGTTGACATAAAAGCGGTAGCCGCTGTCCGACGGGATTCTCCCGGCGGAGGTGTGCGGCTGTACCAAAAAGCCCATTCCCTCCAGATCCGCCATTTCGTTGCGGATGGTGGCGCTGGATAAACCCAGCTCATTCTTTTTGGAAAGCACTCGCGAGCCGACCGGCTCTGCCGTACCTAAATACTCATCAATGATTGCTTGCAGGATTTTTTGCTTTCTTTCACTTAATTCCATTAAATTCACCTCGAAACTAATCCGACGTAATTCATTGGTGTTCTTGTTAGCACTCATATTCCTCGAGTGCTAACAATACTAAAATACCACCTTTTTTCCGAATTGTCAATAGGTATTTTGCATTTTTACAAAATATTCATAAATTTAGTTACTTTTTTTCACATCATCCAATAAAAATTCACATAGAATTGCGTTGCTGACCGAAATTCCTTTCTCCGATAGCCGCCATGCGCCGTCTGCATGCTCTAAAAATCCACCCTTTTTGAATTTTTCCAGCTGAGATTGGTAAACGCTTTCGACCGGAACGGAGAACCGCCGGAAAAACTCTTTTTCCGAAATACCGTCTGATAGCCGGAAACCCATAATCATAAATTCCTCGATCTCGTCCTTTTGAGAGAGAACCTCCTGCACCTCTTGCTCCCCTGCTCTGTACCGCTCCCAGCTGGCGGGATTGGAAAAGCGTTTTCCCTGATAATAGGAATGCGCCGCCAGACCCAGTCCGATATATTCCCGGCATTGCCAATATTTCAAATTGTGCCGGCATTCTGCTCCCGGCTTTGCAAAATTCGAAATTTCATAATGCCGATAGCCTGCCGACTTTAACCGCTTGCAGACCATTTCATAAAGTGCGCGTTCCTCGTCCTCCTCCGGCAGGTTCAACGCTCCTTTTTCATATTCCCGGTAAAGCGGTGTTCCCTCCTCTAAGATCAGACTGTAGCAGGAGAGATGCTCCGGAGAAAGCGAAAGCGCACGGTCTAAGGTTTCGGACAGGCTTTGTTTTGTCTGATACGGAATTGCCGTCATGAAATCTAAATTGACCGAAAAGCCGCCAAATTGCTGCACCAGACGGATGGTGTCCTCTGCCTCCTGCGCCGTGTGAATCCGTCCGAGCGCAGAAAGCTCCCGGTCGGAAAAGGACTGCACCCCAATGCTAAGGCGGTTGACACCGGCTCTTTTTAAGGCAGAAAGCTTTTCCCGGCTCAGCGTTTTGGGGTTTGCCTCCACGGTGATCTCTGCTTGATCAGATACCGAAAAATGCGACCTTACCGCCTCAAATAGTCTTTCCAAAAATTCCGGACTGCATACGGTCGGCGTACCGCCGCCCACAAAAATCGTATCTATCTTTTCTTTCGGATAACGCTCCATCTCCCGGATGAGCAGATTCTGATATTCCTGTTCCGAAACACCGCACCCGGCAAAGGATACAAAATCACAGTATTTACATTTTTGCAGGCAAAACGGGACATGAATATAAAGTCCGTACATAAAAACCTCCCATAAAAAACTCTCCTGCACGTTTCTTCTTGCAGGAGAGTCAAAAAGTGTTTTTTTATTCGTCGTCGTGATCATGACCGCATCCGCAGTCACAATCACCGTCATCACAGTCACAGTCAAAATCCAGTTCAATTTCCTCGTGACAGTTCGGGCAGACAATGCCGTGATCTTCGTCTAAGAGATCAAAGTCTACCAAAACGTCCTCATGACAGTTCGGGCATTCGATTTCAAAATATTCGTCGTCCTCATCATCAAACAAATAATCGTCATCCTCGTCCTCGTCGTCATCATCCTCATCGCCGTAAACGAAGTCCTCTAAATCTGCTAAATCCTCGTCTACCTCTAAGAGAGACTCATCCAGTTCCTCACAGGATGCGGAAACCTCGGAAAGCTCCTCTGCCATATCTCCGACAACCTCAATCAGCTTTTTTAAAAGCTTTGTTTCTTCCTTGCTCTCATCCAGCTTCATGCCGTCTGCAAGACCCTTTAAATAAGCAACCTTGCTGATTAATTCATCCATTTGCAATGCTCCTTTCTAAAAAGCGTTTATACTCTTTCCATATATTCTCCGGTTCTGGTATCAACACGGATAATATCACTGCCGTCCACAAACAGCGGAACCTGGATCACAGCACCTGTTTCCAGCGTTGCCGGCTTGGTTGCACCGGTTGCAGTGTCGCCCTTAAAGCCAGGTTCTGTCTCGGTAATTGCCAGTTCCACAAATGTCGGCGGCTCAATACCGAATACATTTCCCTTGTAGGAAAGAATCTTACATACCATATTCTCTTTCACAAACTTTAAGGAATCTCCAACCTGCTCCTTACCAATCGGAATCATATCAAAGGTTTCCTGATCCATGAAGTAGTAAAGATCTCCGTCGTTATAGGAATACTCCATGTCCTTTCTTTCAATATGTGCCTTCGGCATTTTCTCTGTCGGTCTGAACGTTCTTTCAATCACTGCACCAGTGATCACGTTTTTCAGCTTTGTTCTGACGAATGCTGCGCCCTTTCCCGGCTTCACATGCTGAAACTCAACAACCTGAAAAACATTCCCCTCTAATTCAAACGTAATACCGTTTCTGAAATCTCCTGCTGAAATCATCTAATAACCATTCCTTTCCGTGATTTGCATATTCTTTTCACTCGCGTAAAAACAGATATACATATATTGTAATATATTTTTTGAAAAATTACAAGTGTTTTTTAAATTATTATGAAATTTTTCGGAGATTTTGTTAGGTTTTCTGCTTTTTTACCGCAAACTGCCACAACATCCTCAATCCGAACGCCGCCAAAATTCTCCAAATAGATTCCCGGCTCTACCGTGATCACATGCCCCTCCTCTAAAATATCCTTGCTTTTCGGGGAAAATACCGGAGTTTCATGAATCTCAATTCCCACGCTGTGTCCCAGCGCATGACCGAAATGCTCTCCATACCCGGCATTTTGGATAATCTCTCTTGCTGCACGGTCAATTTCTGCACAAGCAACCCCCGGCTCAATTTTTGAAAGCGCCGTCTCCTGCGCCAGCAAAACCGTTTCGTATATTTCCTTTTGCCGCAAATCCGGCGCACCGATCACGACCGTCCGGGTCATGTCCGAGCAGTAGCCGTCTAACACACATCCGAAATCCAGCGTCAGAAAATCTCCCTTTTCGATCATCTTTTCGCTTGCCGTACCGTGCGGCATTGCCGAGCGTACCCCGGAGGCGGCAATTGTTTCAAACGAAAGTCCGGACGCGCCGTTTTTCCGCATGAAAAATTCCAGTTCCAAAGCAATCTCAATTTCGCTCACACCCGGGCGGATTTTGTCTAAGATATACGAAAAAGCCGCGTCTCCCAAAGCCTCCGCCGCCCGGATTTTTGCAATTTCCTCCGCGTCCTTTTTCTGCCGCAGCGAAGAAATTTTCTTCTGCCCCGGCATCAGCCGGCAGCCCTTTGCCGCCGTCTCAAGTTTTTGCAGCCGCTCCACCGTGAGATAGCTTTCTTCATATAAAATCTGCTCTGTGCCGGCAAGCGTTTCAATCGCGCCGGAGAGTCCCTTTGTAATATCGTACAGCGCAAAGTCCGGCGCCTGGAGCTTTGCCTGCACAAAATAGCGCGAATCGGTCAGAATCAGCGCCTGACGCTTCGTGATCAGAAGCGCCGCATCCTCCGAGGTAAAGCCGCTGTAATAAAAGATATTGGCACGCGAAGTGATATAGGCTGCTTCATTTTCTGCTAAAAGCGCGGATAGCCGGTTAATTCTCGTCATCACAGAATGCCTCCAACGCCAGGAGATAGCCCCTCTGCCCTAAGCCGCAGATCTGACCGATACATTCCGGCACAATCACCGAATGATGCCGGAACTCCTCCCGTTTGTGAATGTTTGAAATATGCACCTCAATCGTCGGAATGGATACCGCCGCAAGCGCGTCCCGGATGGCATAGGAATAGTGTGTAAAAGCTGCCGGATTCATAATAATTCCGTCTGTGTTTCCATATGCCGCATGAATTTTTTCCACAATTTCGCCCTCAAAATTGCTCTGAAAAAACTCCACCGAAAGTCCTAATTTCTCTGCCCGGTTCTGAATTCTGCGCTCTAAATCCGCTAAGGTTTCGCCGCCGTAAATCCCCGGCTCGCGCACCCCCAGCATATCCAGATTCACTCCGTTGATTACTAATATCTTTTTCATGACTTTTCCTCTTATTTCTATGCCAGAATTTTTTCTGCCGCAGCCTTGATTTTTTCAAACATTGCCATCGTTTCTTTCTCGTCCTTGCCGCGGATCAAGTAATAAAGCTTAATTTTGGGTTCTGTACCGGACGGACGGATGACAAAGGTTGATCCATTTTCAAAATGGAAACGCAGAACGTCTGATTTCGGGAGAGTCAGTGCGGAGATTTCTCCGTTTTCAAAATGCTTGCTTGTTAAATAATCATCCACCGAAACCACGCGGTATCCACCAAACTCCTTCGGCAGATCTTTTCGCATACCGCTTGTCAGCGCTTTGATCTTTTCTGCGCCGTCCTTTCCTTTCATCGTGATGGAAATGGTTTTTTCATAATACCAGCCGTATTTCTGATATAATTCCTGCATCACGTCATAAAGCGTTTTTCCCTGCTGATGATAGAATACACCCATCTCGGCAATCAGCATAGACGCAACCACCGCGTCCTTATCTCTTGCATAGGTACCGGCAAGATATCCATAGCTTTCTTCCAGTCCCAGGATGTATTCGTAGGAATGCTCCTCCTCAAATTTATGAATCATTTCACCAATATATTTAAAGCCGGTAAGCACCTCAAAATAGGTTACTCCAAAGAATTCTGCAATTGCACCCAACAGTCCGGTGGTAACAATTGTGGAAACAATCGCGCCGTTTTCCGGCAGGACGCCTGCTTTTTTCTTTTCGGTCAGCATGTAGTTTGCTAAAAGCGCACCCACCTGGTTTCCGGTCATGGTGACATAGTCGCCTGCCTGATCGCGGACAACAATTCCCACACGGTCGCAGTCCGGATCTGTGCCAATGATCAGATCACACTGATTTTCCTTTGCAAGCTCTATCGCACGGGTGAAGCATTCTTTATTTTCCGGATTTGGCGACGCAACCGTTGGGAAGTTTCCGTCCGGCTCAACCTGCTCCGGTACTAAAATAACGTCCGAAAATCCGGTTCTTTTTAAAATCTCACGAACCGGCAGATTTCCCGAACCGTGCAGCGGTGTATATACCAAACGGTAGCCAGTCTTGTCCAGCTCCGGATGTACTGCCTGCTTTTGCACGTTTTCAAAATATGCCTCGTCCACCTCTTTGCCGATGATATGAATGAGCGGATGATCCAAAGAAACTGTCGGTACGCTGAACATATCCACACGGTCCATGTACTGAATCATCATGTCCGAAACCTGCAATGGCAGCTGTCCGCCATCTTCAAAATATACTTTATAGCCGTTGTATTCTTTCGGATTGTGCGATGCCGTTACCACAACGCCGGCAAATGCCTTTTGATAGCGTACCCCAAAGGAAAGCATCGGGGTCGGACGGAGCGATTCAAACAAATATACGCAGATTCCGTTTGCTGCTAAAACCTTCGCCGTCTCCTCCGCAAAATCCCGGGAATGATTCCGGGAATCGTGTGCAATGACCACACCGCGCTTTTTTGCTTCCTCTCCCTTGGTGTTCATATAGTCTGCAATTCCCTGGGTTGCCCAGCGGATCATGTACAGATTCATGCGGTTTGTTCCTGCGCCCATCACGCCGCGCAGACCGCCCGTTCCAAATTCCAGCGTCCGGTAAAAGCGATCCTCAATCTCCTTTTCATCCGTTAAAGCTAAAAGCTCCGCCTTGGTTTTTTCGTCTGTTTTTTCTATCCATTGCTGATAGCGTTCTTTGTAGTCCATTCCTTGCGTACCTCTTTTCTTAGTTTTCTTCTTTTATTATAACATTAATCTTTCCGAATAACAAGTATTTCCTATAAAAAAAATATCTTTCTTGCGCAAAATTCGTCAAAAAAGATCCTCTTTCTATCATTTTGACTTTTACACACAAAAAAAGAATGCAGAAAATGATTCTGACCAATGGAAACATTTTCTGCATTTTTTTTGATTCCGAGCATTACTATTCTTATGCCTTTATTTGATAAGGCATTTAATTTTTCGATTAGTTTATCTTTATTTAAAAGTTTTTCTTCTATGTAACTTACTAATCTTTCTGATAAAAATCTATAAAATATTAA
>CAKSJF010000065.1 GCA_934462945.1 uncultured Clostridia bacterium
CTTAAACTAAATGCAACTTGTTTTTCGTAGTAAATGCAGCTTTTAGATGTGGTTGCATTTACTTTGAAAATTTACGTTATCCGGAAAATCTTCTGATTCATACGCGCAAAAAAGCTCGATGCTTTTCTTCACATACGCTCTCTTTCCGGGACTAAGCTGTTCCAGATACGGTTTCAGACCTTCCAGAAAAACAGAAATATCATGATCAGACAGATCCCTTGCAAAAGCGTCCGTTGGAACATTCAAAGCATCTGCGATCTGTATAATCATATCAAAACGCGGATTATGATAACCCTGTTCTATTCTGGATAAATGCTTTTGGGATATTCCCGCACGCTCTGCAACCTGATCCTGCGTTAAATTTCTCTGTATGCGATATTTCTGTATTCTCATCCCAATCTGCACAATCATAGGATCTTTCTCTTTGTTCTGACTCATACATATTCCCTCATATCAACGGATTTAAAAAATCTTTCTTTTCTGCCATAACCAAAACCGGTGTAAAATCCACATAATCGCAGGACACCAGGCGGTAGGTGATGCCATTGACGGTTCCGTTTACGGCATGCTGTTTTCCGGCGGCATGGATATGTCCGTAATAGCAGCGCATAACACCGTATTTCTGCATCATGTTGACAAACGCATTTTCCGGATAGCCGCCGGACAGGGGCGGATAATGCGTAAAGACTATAATTTCCTCCGCACCTCGTTTTTTTGCTTCCTCCAGAGAAAGCGCAAGCCGCAGAACCTCCCGGTTGTAAATTTTTTCATCCTCCTCCGAGGCATGCCCCGGAGACGGCGGATTCCAGCCGCGTGTGCCGCAGATGGCAGTGTTTCCGTACAAATAGCAGTTGTTCTGCAAAAAGTAAATATCCGAGAATCCCTGCTCTGTCAAAAAACCTTTCAATTTACTTTGTGTTTCCCACCAGTAATCGTGATTCCCTTTCGCAAGAATTTTGATCCCGTTTAAACGGTGCAAAAAAGTAAAATCCGCAAGGCTTTCCTTTAAGTACATCGCCCAGGAGAAATCCCCTGGCAACACCACAACATCCTCCTCTTTCACAACACTCTGCCAGTTTTGTTCCAGCCGCTCCACATAGTTTTCCCATGATTTTCCAAACACATCCATCGGCTTATCAACCCCAAGCGGAAGATGCAGATCTGAAATTGTGTATAGCGCCATAGATTCCTCACTTTCTGTTTCGGGTTTCCAGCCACACGATCAGAACCGAAATATCCGCCGGAGAAACACCCGAAATCCGGGACGCCTGCCCCAAGGATGCCGGCTGAATCTGATTGAGCTTTTGCTGCGCCTCAATCCGCAGTCCGCGAATGGTCTGATAGTCAAAATTCTGCGGCAGTGTTTTTTGCTCTAATTTCTTAAACTGCTGCACCTGAACAAGCTGACGGTTAATATATCCCTCATATTTTAAGCGGATTTCCGTCTGCTCCCAAATCTCCATCGGAAGCTCCGGACGGTTTTCATCCACAGCAGAAAGCCTCTCATAGTTTAATTCCGGACGGCGGATCAGATCGGAAAGCCGGATTCCGGTTGCAACCGGTGTACTTTCATACTGTTCCAATAAACCGTTGACCTTTGCCGGCGGCAGAATCGTTCTTTCCAACCGCTCTATCTCATTTCGGACAGCCTCCTGCTTTTGCAAAAGCTTCTGATAACGTTTTTCCGAAATCAGTCCAACCCGGTAACCAATCGGAGTCAGACGCTCGTCTGCATTATCCTGCCGGAGCAGCAGGCGGTATTCTGAACGTGAAGTCATCATCCGATAAGGTTCGTTTGTTCCTTTTGTGACTAAATCATCCACCAATGTTCCGATATACCCTTGCGAACGGTCTAAGATCATCGGTTCTTCGCCCTTTAATTTCAGCGCAGCATTAATGCCGGCAACAATTCCCTGCGCTGCTGCTTCTTCATAACCGCTTGTGCCGTTAAACTGTCCTGCGCCGTAAAGACCTGATATTTTCTTAAACTCCAGGGTTGGATAAAGCTGGGTCGGGTCAATACAGTCATACTCAATTGCATATGCCGGGCGCATAATCTCCACATGCTCCAATCCGCGGATTGTCCGGAGCATGGAAAGCTGAATTTCCTCCGGTAAGCCTGTGCTGATACCTTGAGCATACATCTCGCGCGTATCCAGTCCCATGGGTTCCATAAACAGCTGGTGACGCGTTTTTTCACGAAACCGGACAACCTTATCCTCAATTGACGGGCAATACCGCGCACCGACACCCTCAACTCTGCCGCTGTACATCGGCGCTTTTTCCAGATTATCTAAAATAATTTTATGCGTTTCTTCATTCGTATAGGTAAGCCAGCAGGGAGCAACATTTTTCCCCGGTTCTTCGGTTTCAAACGAAAACGGTACAATCCGATCATCCCCCTCCTCGCGCTCCATTTCATCAAAATTCAGAGAATTTCCGTGGATACGTGCCGGAGTTCCGGTTTTAAACCGGCGAATAACGATTCCCAGGCTTTTTAAGGATTCCGAAAGCGCATTTGCCGGGAACATACCGTCCGGACCGCTCTGACGCTCATAATCGCCGATCAGAATTTTTCCGCGCAGATAGGTGCCGCTTGCTACAATCACCGCCCTCACACCGTAGAGCGTTCCCAAATGTGTCCGCACCGCAGAAACTGCATTTCCCTCGGTCAGAATTTCCACAATTTCAGCCTGTTTGACCTGTAAATTTTCCTGCTCCTCCACCGCTTTTTTCATATACATATGATACCGTTTCCGGTCGATCTGACAGCGGAGCGAATGCACCGCCGGACCTTTGCCTCGATTGAGCATTTTCGACTGGATAAAGGTTGCGTCTGCCGCACGCCCCATCTCGCCGCCTAATGCGTCCACCTCACGCACCAAATGTCCCTTTGCTGTGCCTCCGATACTGGGATTACAGGGAAGATTTCCAATCGCATCCAGACTGATAGAAAACATCACCGTTTTCAATCCCAGCCTTGCCGCCGCAAGTGACGCTTCGATTCCTGCATGTCCTGCCCCAATCACCGCTACATCATAGCTTTCCAGATAGTGTTCCATTGATTATTCGTCATTTCCTTCCTCTTTTGTCTGCTCCGGAATCAGCTTTCTCTGAATCAGGCGCGATGTGTAAAAATCAATCGGGTAACGGAATGCGCTCACCCAGAGAATTGCTGTCAAAAGCAGCGAAAAAGCCGGATTCAGCATGGTGAACACAAACAGAGTCACCCCTGCTGAAACAACCGTTAAAAACAGATTCATCGGAAAGAATCCGATCGCTAAAATAAATGCATTCCGGTAAAGCTGACGGAGCGTGCTTTCAAAGGTTACCATCAGCTGATAAATATAATAGTGCATAAAGGTGTATAAGAGCGAGACGATACAAACCAGACTGCACAACACCAGATAAAGGGTGGAATGGCTGTCCCGGTACATGACAAAATAAAACCGGATTGCCGTAGTTGCTAAAAACAGTACCACAATATCAATCAGACTCACCACAATTGCCTGCTTGAAATTCTCCTTAAACTTGTCCTTAAAATCTGACCAAAGCCAGGCATGCTCCTCCCTTGTAACACAGCGCATGATATAGGCATAAGACGCAGAAGCAGGACCGGACCCCCATAAAATCAGCATAATCACCGAAAAGACCGTCCCGAACATATAAAGATAAGTTGCCGAGAGTGTTGCCTCATCCATCGTTTCAGTTGTCGCACCAACTACCATCTCCTGAATCGGCGCAGAAAGATACGGCATTAAAAAGATCCAGTAAAACAGGAAAAAGACCACCAGCATCGGAATGCTGCATGCAAAATACAAAAGATTTGCCTGAATCATCTTCCAGAACTTCCGGAAGTATAATTCAAAATATAAAAAAATTCCTTTCTTCTTCGGTGCGTCCTTTTCTACACCCGGACCAGGCTTTGAATAGTTAAAGCTAAAAAGACCCATTTCGTTCATCCCTTCTGTCAATGAAAAAAAATTATATAAAACTATTGTATCACAGATTGATTTATGATACAATATTTTTTGAAAAAATTTTTTAAAAAGAGGTGGAAAAACCGGATTATGAAAGAAATTACCATCAACAAAAACGATTCCGGTCAGCGGCTGGACAAGTTTCTGACAAAGACCTTTCCGCAGCTTGCACCCTCCATGCTCTATAAAGGACTTCGGAAAAACTTTGTCCGCTTAAACGGAAAACATGTAAAGGACGGCGGCACAAAGCTTTCAGAGGGCGACCGGCTGACGCTATATTTTAAGGACGAGCTGTTATCCCAAACACCAACCGACTACTCCTTCCTGCATGCCGTGCCGCACTTTGGCATTGTTTACGAGGACAAAAACCTGCTTTTAGCGGATAAAAAACCCGGCATTGTGGTACACGAGGACGATTGCGGCAGCCGGAACACACTCATTGACCAGATTCAGAATTATCTTTACCAAAAGGGCGAATACCGTCCGGAGGAGGAACAAAGCTTTGCTCCTGCACTCTGCAACCGGATTGACCGGAACACCGGCGGAATCGTGATTGCGGCAAAAAATGCCGAGACGCTCCGGATTCTCAACCAGAAAATCAAGGATCGCGAGCTTACCAAACTGTATCTCTGCCTTGCAGAGGGGATTTTTTCAAAAAAAGAGGACATTTTAGAGGGATATTTATTTAAGGACGAAAAGAAAAAACGCGTGTACGTTTCCAAAAAATCCACCCCCGGCGCAAAATCAATCCGGACAAAATACCGCGTGCTTTCAGAAAAGGGGAATCAGAGCCTTTTAGAGGTGGAGCTTTTAACCGGCAGAACACACCAGATTCGCGCGCATCTTGCCTTCATTGGTCATCCTTTAGCCGGAGACGGCAAATACGGAAAGCTGCAAAAAAATTCTAAAAGAACCCATCAGGCGCTCTATGCCTACCGTCTGCGCTTCGATTTTCGGACGGATGCCGGAATTTTATCCTATCTAAACGGAAAAAGCTTTTCTGTTCCGAGAGTTGATTTTGCCGAAAATTTCTAAAACAACTCACAAACAAATTTTTTTCTTCATATGATATAGCAAGGGTGATATCTCCCGATCAATTTTAGAAAGGATGTTTATTTCGTATGAGTGAAAGAAATTGTGCAAAAGGACCAGAGCATGGTTTTAAGGAAGCTGTCTGCATACATACCGACAAAGTGTATGATTCTTGCAGAGATAAGGACTGCCTTGAAAATATCCGCGTTTATCTGACAGCATGCGGTCAGGAGACGGTGGACCGTGCGATCAACGTAAAATGCACGAAAGCAGAGATTATCTGGGTATTTTCCGACATCGAAGCCGTTCCCTTTAACCGCGGTTTCTATTCGGTTGACCTGAAATATTTCTTCCGGATCACACTGGCTGTCTTTACCGGTCTTGGCAGACCGACTGAAGTAGAAGGACTTGCAACCTTTGATAAGAAGGTCATTCTCTTTGGTTCAGAGGGCAATGCAAAGGTATTTGCCTCCAAGTATAAAGAGGACGCATTCGATCCGCAGCTCTGGAGAAAAACCAATATGCCGAGCGCAATCGTTGAAGTAGTCGACCCGATCGCTCTGGGCGCAAAGGTGGTTGATCTGAAAGATCACTGCTGCTGCGACGACGATTTTGATTTAGCAAGCGTTCCGGAATCGGTTTGCCGCGTCTTTGACGACAGCCTGATTCTCGGCGGCGAGCAGAAGCGCGTTTATGTTTCCTTGGGTCTTTTCTCTATCATCAAGCTGGAGCGCCGGGTACAGCTCCTGATTCCGGCTTATGACTTCTGCGTTCCGCAGAAAGAGTGCGTTGGCGCAACCGACGACAACCCCTGCGACCTGTTTGAACGCATCAGTTTCCCGGTGGATGAATTTTTCCCGCCGGAGAGAAGCGAATTTAATGACGATTTTAGGGCAGGAACACAACCAAAATGCGGCTGTGAATCCTAATTTATCGTGATAACACACAAACGAAAGCAGCATGCCGTCCGGAATGTCCGGACGGCATGCTGCTTAATTCTGATACCGGATATTTTCTTGATTCTCCATCGGATAACAAACAAGCTCCGATCCCTCCAGGTCGGCATGATGCAGAAAAACGGCAGAAATCTGATGATTCTGATAGGTGGTATAATAGTAAATACCCTTTGTGGTGTTATAGCAGGCAGTATAAATGGTCATCTCATACGCTCCGTTCTCCACCTCGCAGCAGCCGCGTACCTGCTCCACCGAGCCGAGCATGTGAAAAAACTGACCTACGCTGTCCGCTTCCCCGTCTCCGGATTTGGAATTTGCACGCACAAATGCCGCCCGGACAAACCGTGACTGAGAGGACAGATCTCCCGGCAGTCCCAAAGCGCCCATTCCGCGGCTGTATGCCGAGAACGGAATGCTTTTGGAAAAGGTGTTTTTAACCTGACGGTTAGAAAGTCCCTGATAGTTATTGAGCGCAAAAAGCTGCTGCTCAAAGGGCGGATTATTGGTTAAAACTCCTGTCGGATTTTCATAAATCCGGATTCCTCCCTGTACCGACTCCACCACAATTGTTTCTTTTTGATCAGAAAACATCCAGTGCAGCTGTCCGACCGGATAGGCAGGCGAAAACGGCGTATCGGTCAGATTAAATGCTAAAAGCATTCTCCGCACCTCCGAAACATCTGCACAGCAGCCTAAAAGGTACGGAATAAATTCAAACTGCGCAATATTCTCCTTTCCGGGAATCGACTTTTCATAATGTGCATTTCCCACAAAATTCAGACCTGCCGCCGCAAGCCCCTTTTCGTTTGCCGCATCATAAAAAAGCGGATAACCCTCTGCCACATGCGCCGTTCCAATCATCGCATAATGCGTATGAACCGGCGTTTTGTGCCGGAGTGAAATTGTAAAATTCCGCGGCACAATCACAATCTGCTCTCCATAAGAACTTTCATAATCCAGCGTTCTTCCAAAATAACAATCCTTTGTCTGATAACTTAATGCTGTACACATTCTGCACACCTCCATCAAATAGTATACGCATTTTTCCCATCCTCAAACCCCCGGCGATACTCCCTGGGGGATATTCCTATCTGCCGCTTAAAGGTTTTCATAAAATGCAGTTCGTCCCGGAATCCCACCGAATAAGCAATTTCCTTTACACTCATCTGCGTTTTTTCAAGCATGCGGCACGCCTCGGCAATTCGTATTTTTATCAAATGCTGCATCATCGGCTTTCCGGTTTCCTGTTTCATCAGCCTGCAAAGATAGGAATGACTGATCCGAAATGCCCGGCAGATTTCTTCTGCGCAAAGCCGCGGATTCTGATAATGGCGGTGCAGATAGGAAATCACCGTGCCGGAAAAGCTTTCCGGGGTTGTTTCCTCTCCAGTGCTGTTCTGCCCCAGCACCGCGTAAAATGCAGACAGCGCGTCGTAATAGCCTGCTGTTTTTTCATCCATTTTCCGCATCAGTCTGCACACCGTCTCCACCGTTTCCCCACTTCCCGGAATAACCGGCGTATCTGCGGAAAACCCCATCATCCGTCCATAAGCGCCGGCGTGAACGCCGGTTAATTCAAACCAGACATACCGCCAGAGATCATCCCGGTTCGGATAGTACAAAATCGGCAGTTCGGGCGGCAGAAAAAACAGATCTCCTGCCTTTGCCGAACAGCTGACCTCCCCCAATTTTACCGTTCCGCTCCCAGCTAAAATTACATGCAGCGTGTAAAATTTCTGAATCCGAAACGTTCGGTAAGGCATAATAAACCGAAAATTGTCATACCCGATTGCCTGGATAAAAAAATCCTTTTCCAGTGATTCCCGAAAACCATAAAATAGGCTATGAATCTCCTCAAATTCCTGCATTCTGCTCACCCCCCTGTTTTCTCCTATTATACGCACTTTTTTCCCCTGTGTCAAGAAAAAGGATAAAAAAAGACAGTATTCGGATAAGAAAATCCATATACAACCGACCTCACTTATGATATGATAAAGAAAAAACAGAAAGGATGAATTTCAATGAAAGAAATCAGAGTTGCCGTGGTTGGACTTGGTCTGCGCGGAAAGGACAACACAAAATGTATTTTAAACGTTCCCGGCGTCCGGGTTACCGCCGTTTGTGACGTTTACGAGGATCGGTGTCTGGAGGGGGTCAAAGTTGTAACCGATAAGGGCTTTCCTGCACCGGAATACAGCTGCGATTACCATGATGTAATCACAAGAGAGGATGTAGACGCTGTTCTTGTATTCTCCAGCTGGGAGTCTCATGTGACGGTTGCGATTGACGCGATGAAGGCAGGAAAAGCAGTCGGCATGGAGGTTGGCGCAGCAGAAAGCGTAGAGGAATGCTGGGATTTGGTACATACCTGGGAGGAAACCCAAGTTCCCTTTATGTTCTTGGAAAACTGCTGCTACGGAAAAAATGAAATGATGATCCGGAATATCGTCCGCGACGGACTATTCGGCGAAATTGTGCACTGCCACGGCGCTTATGCGCATGATTTGCGCGAGGAAGTCTCCACCGGAAGAGAAAAACGGCACTATCGCTTAAATCATTATCTGCATGAAAACCGTGAAAACTATCCGACCCACGAATTAGGTCCGATTGCAAAAATACTGGATATTAACCGCGGAAACCGCATGGTTCGCTTGGTATCAATGTCCTCCAAATCAGCCGGTTTAAAGCAGTATATTAATGACCGCAAGGACACCTTTGAAAAC
This sequence comes from uncultured Clostridia bacterium, assembly GCA_934462945.1. GTDB lineage: Bacteria > Bacillota > Clostridia > UBA1381 > UBA1381 > RQCD01. The sequence goes on from CAKSJF010000065.1 coordinate 8,692, forward strand.
AAAGATCTGATCGGAAAGGATTTTGCGCAGGGCGATATTGTGAACACGCTGATCATTTGCGAAAACGGTGAAACCATTTCTCTGACACTGGATACCACCCTGCCGCGCACCTATAGCCGCGAATTTACCGTCCGCGGAACAAAAGGAATGTACGAGGAAAACGAAAACTTCATCTTTATGGACGGCGAATCGGAGTTTATGCCGATCATCGAAAACTGCAACAACGCGAAAGAATACGAAGAAAAATATCTTCCGGACTGCTGGAAAAACATGACCAAGGAGCAGGAGGAGCTTGGACATGGCGGTATGGATTACTTTGATTTCTGTGCATTCTTTGACGCACTGCAAAATAATAAGCCAATGCCGATTGATGTTTATGATGCGGCAAGCTGGATTTGCATTAGCCCTCTGACCGCGGAATCCATTAAAAACGGTAATGTCCCGGTTGAAATTCCGGACTTCACCAATGGAGCATGGAAAACACGTCCGCGTCTTGATGTATAATCGCTGTTCAAAAACACAGAGACCAAAACATGAATTAAAATCGGCAGGAACCTGTATACTCCCGGGTTTCTGCCGATTTCTCATTTTGGAACGATCCGGTTTTTTTGTATTCTGTTCTGAATTTTGAGGGTGCAGCTCCGTATTCCTTATGAAATTTCATCGAAAAATAGTTGCTGTCATGAAAACCGCATAAAAAGGCAATTTCTAAAATGCTTTTGTCCGGTTCGCTCGCAAGCAGCCGATCCGCCTCGCGCAGACGCATCATATTGACATATTCGTTAAAGCCAAAGCCGGTTTGCTTTTTAAAGCAGCGTGACAAATGCTCCGGACTCACACCGAATTGCCGTGCTGTTCCGGCAAGAGAAATATCTGACCGGAAATGTTCCCGGAGATAGCGCGTAATTTCCTCCACCATCGTTTTTTTGACACCCTCCCCCGGCACATAGGTGCGCGCAATCAAAACAAACAGCGCATTGGTGCAGCACCTTAGCATAACATCCGAAAATGCATCCCGGTGGATATACTCTCTTTCAATTCGTTTCAACAGAGAATATACCTCCCTCTCGCTGTCAGAACACCGGTAAAACCGCATTTGATCAAAGGAAATCCCCTCCGGAATATAGTCGTCAGAGCAATTAATCAGCATTCTGGTATGCGGTTCATCCGGATAAACTGCATTATGAATCATTCCGGCAGGAATCAAAACAATATCACGCGGTGTCAATTCGTAGAGCTGATCTTCAATAAAATAACTACACCGACCGCTTTCCAGATAATAAAGTTCGAACAAATTATGATAGTGCCGGGCAGTATGCACCACATCCCGAACTGCCTGTGAACCAAAATGAAACGTTTGGTTTTTCTCAAATTTCACAAAATCCACGCTTCCACACCTCCATAACAAGACTATAACATAAGAGATCAAAAAAATCAAGAATATTTTTTTCTTTTATCAAAATAATCAAGGAAAATATAAATTAATTGATATAAAATAGCATTGTAATCAATAAAAAAAGCCGTATATAAGCGGCGGAACGGAGATTTTTATGACATTTATCACAGAAGATTTTATGCTGAAAAACGAAACTGCAAAAATGCTGTATCACAAATATGCGGAGAATATGCCGATCATCGACTACCATTGTCACCTTTCCCCGAAGCTGATTGCAGAAAACTACAGGTTCAAAAACGCATACGACCTGTTTCTGAGCGGCGATCACTATAAATGGCGGCTGATGCGCACAGCAGGCATCCGCGAGGAACTGATCACCGGCAGTGCGGATGATTTTGAAAAATGGAATGCCTTTGCCGGCTGCGTGCCTATGATGATCGGCAATCCGATGTACCATTGGACGCACCTGGAATTGAAACGGTACTTTGGGATTGATACACTGCTTTCCTCAGAAACCGCAAAGGAAATCTGGGATCAGATCAACCGCTGTCTTGCCCAGGAAGAGTACCGCGTCCAGGGGTTGATTGCTATGTCGAATGTGGAGATCATCTGCACAACCGACAAGCCGGGCGATGCGCTCAATTACCATCAGACAATCAGAGAAACTGCGGATTTTCAAACGAAGGTACTTCCGGCATTCCGCCCCGATCTGGACAGCATTCCAGATGATATTACCGCAAAAATGGACTATTTCCACCAAAACGGCTGCCGTCTGTCCGATCACGCCGTAGACAAAATGGATGATGATGTGATTGAAAAGCTGGTTTTTCTCGGCAGGGAATATGCCAAGCGCGGCTGGGTGATGCAGCTGCATATCGGTGCACTGCGCAACAACAATACCAGAATGTACGAAACACTCGGCGCAGACACCGGATTTGATTCAATTAACGATTTCCGGGTGGCAGAAGGACTTTCCCGGCTGATGGATACACTCGAAAAAGAGGATTTACTGCCAAAAATGATTCTGTACACTTTGAATCCTAAAGATAATTATGTACTGGCAACAATGCTTGGGAATTTCCAGAAAGCGCCGGCAGCAGGAAAAATACAGTTTGGTTCTGGCTGGTGGTTTAATGACCAACGCGACGGTATGGAAGGACAGATGAAAGCGCTGGCTAATCTGGGTCTGCTATCAGAATTTGTCGGCATGCTGACCGATAGCAGAAGCTTTGTTTCCTATACGCGCCATGAATATTTCCGCCGCATCCTGTGCAACCTGATCGGAAAATGGGTAGAAAACGGAGAATATCCAAACGACGAAAAACAGCTCGAAAAAATCGTCCAGAAAATTTGCTATCATAACGCAAGGGAATATTTTCAATTTGACAAGGTTTGATCAAATTACAAAAAGGACATGCTTCAAAATCAAAAGCATGTCCTTTTCGTGTGAGAATATTATTTTTGGCTCAAGCGGATCTGGTCAGCAACCATGGCGATAAATTCTGAATTGGTTGGTTTGCCTTTTCCTGTATCAATGGTATATCCGAAGATATCGTTCAGCATTTCCGGCTTTCCGCGGCTCCAGGCAACCTCAATCGAATGACGGATGGCACGTTCTACCCGGGAGGAGGTTGTGCCATACTGTTTGGCAATTGTGGGATAAAGCTGCTTTGTGATATAATTTAAAAGATCCATATCCTCAATCACCATCAGAATAGCTGTGCGTATGTACTGATACCCCTTAATATGTGCCGGAACACCTAACTCATGAATGTATTTGGTAACAACGCATTCAATATCCGGATTTGATACTGTGCGTACCTCTGCTGCCGTTGCTTCAGCTGGCGCGGACGGAAGCTCCACCAGGGAACGGATCGTATCCAGAATCGCAGCATTCGACTGCGGTTTCAGCAAAAAATATGCCGCACCGAGACTGGTGGCAGAATCAATCACTCGTTCACTCGAAGTCACCGACATTGCAATATACTCCGGTATCTTTTCCAGCTTTGTTTCGGACAGACGCTTTAGCACTGCCAGTCCGTCACGCTTGGGCATGACTACATCAATCAAAGCAACGTCCGGCTTTGTCTCCACAATCATTCCATACGCTTCTTCCCCGTCATAAGCGACTCCTGCCACTTCAATTCCCGGCTGAACCCTCAAAAATTCAGCTAAATTGTTTGCAAAGACTTTGTTATCGTCTGCGATTAATACCAATATGCTTTTCTGCATATTCATTTCCCCCCTCAAAAAATTATTTATTGTAAGAAAGGTATCGCGAAAAGAATGATCATCTGACGCAATGTCACATTCAAGTGCAACTTTTCCTAACATGTTATATAATACCATACTTTAAAACAAAAGTCAACAGCATTTATTCATTTTTTTTCAATTCAGAACTATGCTGAATGTTTCGTTATAAAATTGTGCATTTTAACGATTTTATAAAATATTCTCAAAATATTTTTGTCACAAAAGATGATGTTTTGCAAAATAATGTCGTACAGGTATAATCAGCAAAAAGATAAAACAGGATGAAAATAGATTTTGTTACGAAAGTGCAGCAGCTTCACATGGAGAATGAGTCGGACATATTATAAAAAATGATTTAAAAATTAAATTTGAGGCTTCACCAAAATCAGCTTGATTCCTAAACTCCTGCACAGCAAAAAAAGGAACCCCACAGCTATCGTGGCTGTGGGGTTTGATAGATAAAACAAATTATCTTTTGGAAAACTGCGGTGCACGGCGAGCTGCTTTCAAGCCATACTTCTTTCTTTCCTTCATTCTGGAATCTCTTGTTAAGAAACCGGCAGCTTTTAAATCTGCACGGTATGCGTCGGT
>CAKSJF010000066.1 GCA_934462945.1 uncultured Clostridia bacterium
ATCCGGGACTGGAATCTGATTGAGCATTATCAGGCATGGAAGAATTTTGTGCATCAGAATGATACCTGGCAGGATATGTATGAGCTGCATAATGAGGTGGATCTGTTCCCGATTTTACCGGATATTCATACTGCAGTCTGCAAAATTGCATCCATTGGTATACGGGATGCGGGCGAGGATGAAATCTATGTCGGCATGGGTGGAACAGCCTTTTCCGGCGATACTCCGTATTTTGATACACAGCTCCAAAACGGCATGCTTGATTATACCAATATTCACAACTGGCATACCTACGGCGGAGAGGTGGCAAGAGCAAAGTATTCCAGAAGAATGACCAACGCATATTCCCCGATTGAAAATATCCGTCAGAGCTGGGTTACGGAGAACGGTATAAAGGTTTATGCAGGAGAGGATGGTGTGGTAACCGACAGTGACCAGAGAAAGCAGGCGCGATACATGGTTTCCACAGCGATCAATATTATTAAATCAGGGACAGATAAATGGTTTAACTTTATTTCCCGTCCGTATTTAGAGGCAGGAGGCGGTTTCGGAACCTATCATGTCCCAAGCTATCAGCCCTACCCGGCAACGGCGGCGTTTGCAAATATGACGCATCAGTTAGGAGACGCGATTTATCTTGGTGATGTGGCAGATCTTCCGGAGGGCGTGGCAGGCTACGTCTTTGACGACGGTCAGGGAAATGACGTCATTGCGTTAACCGGAAAAAAGCAGAATTATGCAGAGCTGCATGCTGACAAAATTACCTACAGTGATCTTTTCGGCTATGAGGAAACAAAGTATGCAGATGAAAACGGTGTGATCAGGCTTTTGGTTTCAGAGGATACCATCTTTGCAAAGCTGGATGGAAAATGGGATCAGAAATATTATTATCCTGCTGATCTGACCAAGTATGAATTAGAACCGCTGACCTTTGACACCAACCAAAGAGTGGTCATTGTTCCGATTTGGGACGACTTTAATTTGGGAGATAATTCCTTAAAGCAGAGAGGCTATGTTCTAAGCCCGACCGACGCCACCCATGTCAAGCTCCGCCTGGCAAACCTGAACGATGAGGCGGTCAGCGGAACAATGGAGGTAACGGCGGAATATCCGCACCATTTTGATATTGAGATTGACAATCCGGAATTTTCAATAGAGCCCTGGAGCGAAACAACTATTAACGTAACGCTGAAAGGGACAGGAAATGCAACCAAGAATGCAAACGGAAACATCAAATTCAGCGGTAAATTATCCGATGGACGCGAGCTTTCCGCAGCGGTCAGCCAGTATTGGTTTAAAGACACAAACAGAACCGACCTTTCAGATGAAAATATCACGAAATTTAAGGATTTCATCTACGAGGAAAACTGGGTAGAAAATATCGGCGGCGGTGTAAAAATGCATGGGGTAACCGATGAGGAAAATCAAACCTATACCATGGTATTTGACGATAAAACCAAAAATCCGCAGTGGTTCTTTCCAAAATACAGGATTCAGAATTTAGATGAGATTATCGCAGCAGATGCAGACGGAATTGTGGTAAGACGGAAATGCTCCGGAAATGCTGTAACACCGACCTATAACTGTACCACGATCTTCCTCTACACCAAGGACGGACGTGAATATTACAGCGGTGATTCCTCCGGAATCCCGTATTCCACCGAGGAATATACGCTCACCTATCCGTGGGATACCTTTGTGCTTTGGAATTCTCCGGTCGGTTTAAATGATGTCCGCACACTTTCGGTGGAGGATCTGGAATATGTATCTGTCGGAGTCAGCGGAACGGAAATGCCGATGCCGGATATGACAATCTGGGATTTCGGTGTGTATAAGGAATCAGATACGGCAGAGGTTGCCCACCGCGGAAAAATCAAGCTTTCGGGTATCGGAGAGGATCAGCATTATCAGACCTCCGAGGGGTTAGAGCTTGTGGCAGAGCTGCCGGATACCGAGCTTTCCGATTACCGCGTTATGACCCTGACCGATCTGTACGATCAGTCAAAATGGAGCGTTGAGGATGGAAAAATCAGAATTGATCTTTCCGGCTTAGGGCGCGGAAAATACACCTTCCATGTTTCTGCAAAGAACAATATGAACTATCGGTATACCGCAGAAATTACATTCTTTATTGAGGAATAATGCAAGAGGAGAGAGAACATGAAAAAAATCAGGAATGCAGTGATTGCCTTTCTGCTGGCGGCGGCATCGGTCACCTGCTATGCAGAGGACGCGGCATATTACTTTAAAAATCAGGCAGGCACCACCCTCCTGACTGCCGGTGTGCAGTTGGGAGAACTGGCGCATGCACAGGACATCACAGTCAGCGTGTATGATCAGGAACAGAATTTGCAGTTTGTGCAGGTGATCACCGCCGGAGTGGATGGAAAAGCAGAAATCTCCTTCTATAATGACGGAAAAAGCGGAAATTATACCTGCTATTTTGCCACACCAGACGGCAAGGTCGAAACGGTTACCCTTTCAGACTTCCGCGGAAACGATTACTGGCAGGACTTTGTGAAACAAGTGAATGATGCAGTAGCGGCAAAAAATGCAGGGGACATAAAAACGTTATTTGAAGAAAACAGCACGATTCTTGGAGCAGACACAATTCTGTACGGTCAGCTGACCGGTCAGGACGCAGTCTTTTCGGTCATGCTTTCGGACATCACCGGAACGCTTTCCTCGCAGGATGAGTTTTTAAAAAGCTTTTACCGCGGTGCCTTTGTCCGGTTCTTGCAGGAGAATAAGACGGCAGACGCGGCAAAAACCGTATATGAAACAAACAAAACGCTGTCTGCTTTGAGTCTCAATCTTCCAGAGGCGGCAGAGGGAGGAGAACTTTTATTAAAGCTTTCCGATTCGACCAAAACGGCATTATTTAAGAGTGTTGCAGAAAAAGGTGCAAAAACACCAAAGGAATTGGAAAATGCGTTTTATCAGAGCTTTTTATTAGATGTCATCCGGTGTGCACAGAATTATAACGCGGTGTCCGAGGTGATCGGCGCATATCAGAAAGCCGGTGCATTAACGGTTCAGACAGCAGGCAAATCGAACACTGTTTTGAGCACAGTTTATAAGGCAATGAGAGGGAAAAGCTATCAGAGCTTTTCCGCGGTGGAATCCGGATTTTCAGAGGAGCTGAAAAAGGCAGAGAATACAAAAACGACAACCGGCGGCGGAGGCGGCGGTGGAGGAGGTTCTTCCTCCGGCTATGAAATCACAGCGCCGGTGCAGAATAACAATAACGATCAGCAAAATCCCAATCAGAATGCACAGAATCAGGACGCACACACCGCGCCGATGTATTTTTCCGATATTGAGGATTCCAAGTGGGCATTGAATGCAATTAACTATCTTTATGAAAAAGGAATTATCAGCGGCGACGGAGACGGCACATTTGCACCGTCACGCGGTGTTACAAGACCCGAAATGGCAAAAATGCTGGTTACCTTAGCAGAATACGCACCGTCTGAAAACGGCGTGCCATTTTATGATGTTGCCGCGGACTCGTGGTATCGTCCGTATGTTGCGGCGGCATATGAAAACGGTGTGATCAGCGGTTATGAGGACGGGAGCTTTGGCGTGCAGGAGGGAATCACGCGCCAGGAGGCGGCAGCGCTCATCTACCGGATGATCCGAAGGGCAGAAAAGGCGGAGCCTGCAAAGAATCCGACCCTGTTTTCGGATGACGGCACAATTGCAGATTGGGCGAAAGAGGCGGTTTATACGCTTTCTGAACTGGGAATTATCAGCGGCAGAACAGCGGAAATCTTTTCACCGTCTGAAAAGCTGACCAGAGCAGAGGCGGCTATGCTTCTTTACCTGGCAAGAGACTATGTGAAATAACGGAGGAGACTATGAGAAAATTTGTGATTGCTTTGCTGCTGGCAGCGTTTGCTTCGTCTTATGGCTTTGTGTTTGCAGAGGGTGAAACGGAGCAGTCGGTTGACAACAGCATGGACTATAAAACATCACTGGTGTTCGACCTGGAAATCCTGGCGCAGGATTATGAGGGAAATTATCATCTGGAGGAGAATGTCACAAGAATCGACTTCTTAGTCGCTCTTTATCAGATGATGAACTATTCCGAACGGAATGAAACGCCGATGATGCAAGAAAGCGGCTATAATGATGTCGGAATGTATCATTTTGCATCCGGGTATTTAGGCTATATGTCGAATCTCGGAATTACAAAGGGCTATCCGGATGGCACTTTCCGCCCGGATCAGGCGGTCACGGTGGAAGAGGCATATCTGATGGCAATTAAAGCAGCCGGATATTTTCGCGGAAACCTGGATGTCGGTGCAAAAAAGACCTTGGATACGGCACGTGAAATCGGATTGACAAAAGGAATCAGCGCATCTCTTTCCGATCCGCTGGATAAACGAAACGCGGCATACCTTTTCTATAATCTGATGTTCTGCGACAGCCTTTCCGATCTGACCTTTGAAAACGGAAAGATCAAGCAGAGTGCAACAGAAGAATTTATTGATTTCTATATGAATCTGGGTTATGACGAGGGAATTATCAACGGTGTGTCCGGCTTTTCCCTTTATGACGGCTTGATTGCAGAGGATTCTCTCTTTTTGGGAGAAAAAGAACTGGAAAACCACCGCGATCTGGGCATGGAATACTTAGGCAGTCATGCTACGGTATTTTACGATCAGGACAGCCAGGAGGTTGCCGCTGTGATGCGGAAAGACCGGGATAATGTCTACCTTTCACTGAAATCAGAGGAAATAGAAGATTATGCAAACGGAACGTATGAATATTATGAGGACGGAGCCGGAAAAACCAAGCGCGCAAAACTTTCGGAAAATCCGGATGTTCTTTATAACCGTTATCCGAGCCATGATGAGAACTTAATGAAACCGGAATACGGAGAGGTTTTCTTAATTGATAACAACAACGACGGACGCTATGAGGTTGCACAGGTTTACAGCTATGAAAGCTATCTGGTGGAGAGCTATTCCGAAGCAGATCAGACGCGGACGGTCACGATGAAGAATACGGATGAAAACGGTCAGAGAGTGATTCTGGATTTGGATGCCTATGAACGTGTTAAGCTGTTAAATGAGACAGGGGACACGGTCAGCACGAAAAAATTCCAGGCAGACAGTGTTGTAACGCTTTGTCGTGCAGAGGATCAGATTTTGTATGTTCAGATTGTGCAGAATCAGCAGGAGGTTAAAATCCGCTCGGTTTCGCGTGAGGATGGAGAGGAACGTCTGACCTTAGAGGATGAGTCGGAAATTTTATGCGTACCCGGTATTTACCTTTCCGGAACAGAAAAATTGGCAGCCGGGAGCTATGTTCTGTACCTGGACGTGAATGGACGCGCCGCAATGGCAGTCTATGGGGGCGGTGTCGGATGGAGACTTGCATATATTTTAAAATGCAGCTTTGATGATGCGGAAAACTCCATTTATCTGCGGCTGTTAGATCAGGATAATGTGGTGGCGGAATACACCGTTACAGATAAAATCACACTCGATGATGTGAAATACACCAGTCTGGAAACCGCATTTGACGAGATTAACGCAGCATATGGCAGCTTTAAAAACGGCGGTCAGTATGAGCAGGTAACCACGCGTGCAATCCGCTATTATGTGAATGCGGATAATCAGATCAAAAAGCTTGATACACCGATTCGCCAAAATCTTTACGATAACACCACACCGGCAGGCTATAATGAAAACAACAAGCTGATGCTCCGCGTGAAGGGCAAATTATACTCTAAGGCACGGGGCGCTATGGAGCTTGTAACAATCTATCAGGCAGACGCAGAGCCTGGATTCGTAGGCGAGGTACGGGCAAAGGATGCTGATAAAATGACGGTGTTTGTCGTTCCGACAGATGACGGCAGCATCGACTATGCAAATGAATATCAGGCAAAGCCGCTTTCCGGAACGCAAATCTATGCAGAACGCTGGATTGTCGGAGCAGGGTATAATACTGATCCGGAAAGCTTATATTCGGAATTGGCAGTCATTCGCAAGCCAATTAGCGGTGAGTGGGCAGATAAGGGAACCTATCTGTTTGAAAGCGCCGGCGAAATGGTGAACGACAAGGACGAAACGGTGGAAACCGGAAAATTCTATACAGGCGGAGAAGATGCGAAGATTATGGAATTTCATGAAAATTCCCCGATTCAGTCGTATCAGCTGAAAAAAGGAGATCTGGTGCTTGTGTCCACACATGGAAATAAGGTCAAAGTGGAGGAAATTCTCTACCGGATCGGCGGAAACGGAGCCCTGAATTCTCAAAGCTGGTTTTGGGATACACAGTTAAATGCCAATCACCGTCTGGTGCGGACGACAGTAGACCGTAAGCAGGACGGCTATTGGGTGGTAAACCGGGATTCGGCAAGTGTTCCGGACGCATCAATTGAGCCGTGCGCTTTGGTAACGATCTATGACGAAGCACAGCAGAAGATTTATACCGGCGGCAGTGAGGATATTCATACGAAAGAAATATACGGAGACGCAGCAGACGTTGTGATTTACCGGACGGCAACTGGCACAACCAATATGGCATTTGCATTCCGGAAAGCAAATTAATAAAACAGAGGATGTCGCATCAGACATCCTCTGTTTTGTTCTTTTGAAAGACAATCTCTCCGCGGATGAAGGTATAGAGCGTTTCGCAGTCTAATTCCAGCGGATTTTTTGAAAATATTGCAAAATCTGCGTCCTTGTCCGGCTGGATGGAGCCGACCGAGGCATCTATGCCGCAGTTTTTTGCGGCGGTAATTGTCAGAGCCTCCATGGCTTTTTCCGGATTCATGCCATTCTTTACGGCAAGTGCAGCACAAAGCGGCAGATGCTCAATCGGAATTTCCGGATGGTCGGTGATGATCGAAACAGGAATCCCCAGATCGGACAGCAGCTGATAGGTTTTGTAGCTTTGTTTTTTTAATTCCGGCTTGCTCCGGTCGGTCAGTGTAGGACCTAACTGTACCGGGATATTTTCGCGTTTCAGAATGTCTGCTACAGCTGCTGCATCCGTTGCATGTTCAACGGTGATCCAAAGGGAAAATTCCTTTCCCAGACGGATGGCGGTGCAGATGTCATCTGCGCGGTGGGCATGAATTTTCACCGGAATTTTCCGGTCTAACACGTCTAAAAGCGATTCCATTTTGATGTCATATTCCGGCTTGTCATGCTCCTCCGGGTTTTCTTCATAATCCCGGAGGGCAGTTTGATATTCCTTTGCTTTATATAAGGTTTCCCGGATCAGCGCCGCCGTACCCATTCTGGTTACCGGGCTTTGGTTTTTGGAATGGTAAACGGATTTCGGATTTTCGCCCAGGGCAAATTTCATCGCCGCCGGCGCTTTGACAATCATGTCATCAATACAGATTCCGGCAGTCTTGATCGCGGCGAACTGGCCGCTGATTGGGTTGGCGCTCCCAGGCCCGGTCAGCACCGTGGTGATTCCGGCAGAACGTGCGTCGGAAAAACAACGGTCAAAGGGATTGATCGCGTCAATCGCACGAAGATGCGGTGTGATCGGGTCGGAATCCTCGTTTCCGTCGTCTCCCTCAAAGCCAAGAGAATCCTCAAACATGCCAAGATGGGAATGTGCGTCGATCAGTCCGGGGTAGACATATGTCCCCCCAACATCCAGTTCTTCGGCAGAGTCCTGCTTCAGCTCTGCGGTTGTTCCGATCTTTTGGATTTTGGTATCGAACAGTACTGCACCGTCCCGGATTACCTCGCCGGTCATGGTGAAAATTGTTCCGTGAATGATTTTTTTCATAATTCTGCTCCATTTGAATTTAATAAAGTGCGCGCGTTTTCTCCTAAGATTCCGCGCTTAACCTCGTCTGCAAGCGGCAGCGAACGGATATATTCCAGACCGGTTTTCGGATTCTCCCAGGGATAGTCTGTGGCAAAGAGTATTTTTTTGGGATTGTGCCGCAGGATCATATCGGTTATTTTTTCGGGTGCGAGCAGCTGCGGACAGCCGGAGGTGTCTAAATAAATATCCTCACCGAGCAAAATCTCTGCCTCCTCCCACATCAGAAATCCGCCCATATGCGCAAAGACGACTTTTTCGCCGCGGAACATCGGAAGAACCTCGCGCGAACGGTCGGGCGCGGCATGGGTCGGCTCGCCCACTCCGACATCCTTTCCGGTATGGAAAATTAAAATAAATCCGCGCTTTAGGATTGCTTCATAAAGCGGAGTCACCTTAGGATCGTTAATAAAAAACTGCTGATAATCCGGGTGCAGCTTGATGCCTATAATGCCGGATTCCTTTAAAAAGTCCAATTCCGATTCATAATCGCTTTCGGGGTGTACGCTCCCAAAGGAAATCAGCTCCGGATGCTCGTTTGCAGAAACGGCAAAGCGATTCACGTTTTTTGTCTGCTTTGCGTTGGTGGCGATATTGCAGATCACGCTTTTGTCAATGCCGCATTCTCGCATACTCTTTAACGTGCCTGCAACCGTTCCGTTGCCTGCCGGAGCAAAGCCGGAATTTTGCGATAGCTTTTCCATCGTACGCATTGCCAGAGCGTCCGGGAATGCGTGTGTGTGAAAATCAATAATCATATGTACCTCCATAAAAAGAAAAAGCGTGCCGGAATCTGAAGCGAATCCGGCACGGTTTCTTTAGTGTTGTCTTGCTTCTTCAGCTTCATTATTAAAAAGCATAAAAATTCCCCAGAGTGCGGCAAGGCCGACAATGGTAAAAATAATTCTGGAAAAAACGGAAAGCTGTCCGCCAAAGATTGCTCCGACAAAATCAAAACCGAAAAGACCAATGCTTCCCCAGTTCAATCCGCCGATGATTAAAAGAATCAATGCAATTTTATTCCACATATTCTATCCTTCCTTTCTGAAAAATCAGGTAAATACCCATTTTCAGTATACGCAGATTTTTAGAAAAAAAGTCTGGAAAATTTTTTATTTTTTTTGCATGCTACAGTAAATCTGCCAAAGTCCTTTGATTAAAAGGTCGTTGTCATAATAAATGTTTCTTTCGCAGAACGGGATCACCGCCGCGGAAAGACCGCCTGTTGCAAGCACGGTGACCGAATTGCCTAAGGATGCTTCAATCCGGTGGATCATGCCGTCTAACATGGCTGCTGTTCCGTAAATCATGCCGCTTTTCATGCAGTCGGTTGTGTTTGTTCCGATCACATTTTTTGGCGCGTCCAGGCTGATGCTCGGAAGCTGCGAGGTTCTGCCGGTGAGCGCCTCCTGCGAGATTTTTAATCCAGGAAGAATCGCGCCGCCGCAGTATACACCGTCGCGGTTGATCACAGAAATCGTTGTTGCCGTTCCCATATCAATAATGACTAAGGGCGGCTTGTATTCCGAAAGCGCAGCAACTGCTGCAACGGTCAGATCGTTTCCAACCTCCTCCGGATGATCAATTGCAAATTTTAAACCGTGATTGGAGCATGCGGAAACCTCCAGCGGCATCACGCCGATAACAGCATGTACAGCTTGCTTTATAATCTGTGTGAGCGGCGGAACGACAGAGGAAACAATTGCTCCCTCTAAATTCTCCCACCGGACATGATAAATATCCAAAATATTTTTAAACATCACCGCATATTCCATTTCGGTTTTATTGCGGTCGGTGGCAAGTCTGCCCTCGAAATATATTTTCTCTCCGTCCAGACAGCCAATCACAATATTGGTGTTGCCAATGTCTAATGCTAATATCATCTTAGCTCCTCCGTTCCTGGGTTTTCAGCAACCGTACAATGACCGGACTTAATATCATGTTTGTAACCAGCTCAAATAAAAAGTTTCCGCCGATCATACCAAACAGAATATACTCCGTGATTTTTTGAAAGCCTAATTCTGCGCCCCAGGCTGCGAGCGTGTCCCAGAAAAAGATTCTGCATCCGATCAGGAAAATACCGGTATTCACCACCGGGCAGACCAGTGCAGCAAAAATCACAGCCAGCCATTGGTTTTTCTCTTTTAGTGCGTTATAGACAAGTCCGGCTACATAACCGCAGGCAATTCCTTTTGCCAGCACAGTCCGAATTGTGCCCGGAACGCTGACTGCTAAAAAGGCTGCTGCATCACCGCTTAGAAAGACCGCTAACGAAAATACCAATCCCAGCCACGCGCCGGCGGCAGAGGAACAGCTTGCCGCGCCAATTACAACCGGCACTAACACCAGTGAGACGGAGAACGGTCCGAAGCGGATGAAAGAGCCTAAAAACTGCAAAACAAACACCAGTGCGGATAAAATGGCGCAAAGCACCAAGGTTCTTGTTGACATTACTTTTTCCTGATTCATTTTTTTTACCTCCTGCTACTGCTCCTCTTTTGAGGATGCAATGCGTATTTACTCTTATTATACAAAAACTATGGGAATCTGTCAACTGATTTTTCAAAAAAATCAGCAGGTAATGTTTTATTTTAGGTTTTCCAGTATACGCATGAACACTGCGGCTGCCTGCGCTCTTGTCGTATTGGCCTTTGGTGCAAAGCTGCCGTCCGTATTGCCTGTCATAATGGACTTTTCAGCCGCCCATATTACAGCGTCTTTTGCATAATCGGAAATGTCACCGTTATCTGTATAGGCTGTGCTGCCGCTTGTCGTTATGTCATATCCCTTGAATGCTGCATAGCGATAGATCATTGCCGCCATCTGCTCTCTGGTTATATTATCATTCGGAGCAAATTGATTTTCGGAAATTCCAAAGACTATACCGTTATTGCTTGCCCACGCAACAGCCTTTTCATAATAGCTTCCGCTTTCTATGTCAATGAAGGCGGCTTGGGCTGTCTGCGGCTCGTTTTCGATACGGTAAAGAACCGTAACAAACATTGCCCTTGTAATATCGTTTTGGGGTGCAAATTCCGTATTTGATACGCCTTTCATCAGACCGTTTTCGTATGCATATTTCACCGAATCATAAAACCAGTCGTTTTTATGAATGTCTGCAAACGGATTTTTCCATTCGCCGTCCGGCGTTGTGCCGCCGTTATCCTTTTCCGTCCACTTTGCATAGAGGGTAAAGCTCTTTGTTACCTTTTCGGAAAAATCATATGTTGTTTTAAGCTCCTGATCGGTGTACCAGCCTGCAAAGTCAAAACCGTTTCTGACCGGAATTGACGGCTCTTTGATAACGCTGTTTCTCGTAACGGTCTGACTTGCAACCTTACTTCCGCCATTTGCTTCAAACGAAACGGTATAGCGCGCTGCGCCGCTGCCACCGCCTCCGCCTCCGGAGCCGCCGCCTGATTTTGTCCAGCTTGCGGTTACGGTTACGGCTTTATCCGGCATAGTAAAGGTTGTCACTGCTGCCTTGCTGTCTGCAAGCTGCACGCCGCTGTCCGTTGTCCAGCCGCCAAAAGTATATCCGCTGCGTTCGCCGGCTTTTATTGTTACCGTTTCGCCGGTTGAATACTCTCCGCTGCCCGAAACCTCCGCATAGCTTTCATTCACCGTTACGGTGTTGGAGATTTTCTTTGTTACAAGAGCCGTCTGCGGCAAGGAAGTATTTGCGGCAATATCCTGTGCATACAGCATGATAACGGCGCTTGTTTCACTTTCAAGCTGTCCGGAAACAGCAAAGCTTCCGTCTGCTCCGGCAAGAACCTCTTCATTTTTGCCGTATACGATTCTGCTGCCCGCATCCGCCATTCCGGTTATCGTATATTCGCCGGTTTCCTTGTCGGCGTAGAATACGTCGGAGGAAAGCGTCAGCACGGGCGGCTCTTTATCCATATCCACAAGCAGGAATACGCTTGTTACGTCCATGCCGGAAACGGCGTCAACCTTAAACATCAGGCTTCCCTCAAATTCGGGAATTGCAAAGGTATTTTCTGTGTTTTCCGTCGGTATTTCTGCATTGGAATCCATTCTTGTTACCTTAAACGATGCGCTACTGTCCGAACCGCTTACCGTCAGGGTGTTATTTCCTCCGTCGACATACGCATGGTAAACGCCGTTTTCATCGGCGGTACACTCGCTGCCGTTAACCGAAAGCGTTATTTCAACAGGCGTATATTTCGGGAGAAATTTGCCTGCGGATTCGGTTTCCCTGCTGTAATACTTTCCGTCCTCCGATTTTTTGTATGCGCGAACGCCGATCTTGTAGGTCTTGTCCGGCAACAGGTTCTCGGCAGCAACCGACTCTGCGGAGCTTCCGTTTTCGCTTACGCGGACACCGTTTCCACCTACTGTGAGTGCCATATCTATCGAGGTTGAGCCATCGTCCAAATCATATCCGAAGCCCGTATCTGTCCATGAACCGTCTTTTTCTTCATAAATTCTCACGGCATAACCGTCTGCACCGTCTGCCGCATCCCACTGTGCATGCATTACTTCATTCCCGGACGCCTGCAAGGTAACGCTTGCCGGTGCGGACGGTTCATATATGTTGGTGTATGAAACCTTACTGTCAAATGCCTGATTGTCAATGGCGATAAGCGCTTCCTCCTCTTCTCCGTCGCCGTTCATATCAGCCGGTTTTTTCGTCATAAGAAAGGCTGTTACATAATATTCGCCGGTGGGAGCCAGCGCACCTGATGACGGAACCGGAAGCGTAATGTTTGAGGTATCGCCGATTTCCTGCTCGGAAATAATATAGTCCGCTCCGCCCTCTTTATCCGAGAAATAGGTACGGATAACATAAGGCGTGTTATCTACGGCATACTTCACCTGACCGGAAAGCTGATTGCCGTTCAGCGTCAGAGCCAGCTTCTCAAAGGGCTCAACGGAAAA
>CAKSJF010000067.1 GCA_934462945.1 uncultured Clostridia bacterium
GGCTTTTAACCGAAACAAACCGCTCGGTATGTGAAATTGCCTATGACTGCGGATTCCATGACAGCAATTATTTTTCTGCTCTGTTTTCCCGTCATTTTGGCATCTCGCCGCTGAAATTCCGGAAACGCTCCCGTACATAGCTATATGCAGAACACATGCTTTCCAATCCGTTTGATAATGGTTCTGCTCCGAATCCAGCTGTTGGTCGCGGTGGAGGGATTATAATAGTAAATTGCGCCGCCGGTCGGATCCCAGCCGTTTTGTGCGTCACGCGCCGCCTGATAGCAGGAATTTTGAACAGAGAGGTTAATTTGTCCGTCATCCACAGCGGTGAACGCGCCCTTTTGGTAAATCACGCCGGCAATACTATTCGGAAAAGACGCATGCCGGACACGGTTTAACACCACTGCCGCAATGGCAACCTGCCCCTCATAGCTCTCGCCGCGCGCCTCG
The DNA here is from genome assembly GCA_934462945.1 of uncultured Clostridia bacterium. Lineage (GTDB taxonomy): Bacteria > Bacillota > Clostridia > UBA1381 > UBA1381 > RQCD01. The sequence goes on from CAKSJF010000067.1 coordinate 454, forward strand.
CCGTTAATCACCATGGCAAGCAGATTGGTGTTAGAGCTTTGCGAAGTCGTATTTCCGGTGGGCAGTCCGATTTTTGCCAGAGTTGCCGGACCTGCAATTCCATCTACGGTCAGTCCATGCTTTTTCTGAAATTTTTTCACAGCCGCCTCAGTTTTCGCTCCATAGATTCCATCCACAGAGCCGTCCATATATCCCCAGTTTTTTAAGCGCGTCTGAATATTCCGAACCTCCGTTCCGGTTGATCCGCGCCGCGATACTGCCACTACCTCTCCCGGCACTGCCAAGCTTAAAATCAGTAAAAACAAAAAACATATTTTTTTAAATTTCATACAAACTCCATTCCTTTCTATAAAATATACCTGATTGTATTCTTTCCGTTCCTGTCAATATTATACATAAAAAAATTATTGCCTGTCCGAGAGTATTTCTTGCTATTTTCAACAAAATATGCTACAATAGAAGAAGGGAAACGAAAGAAAGGGGCGTGCCATAGGATATGATGTCATTTACAGTTCAGTTTGTGATTGCATTTGTTCTCGGAATTTATGCCGGCGGCAGCGCGGTCGGAATGAGCGGACTGCTTTTTCTGCCCTTTTCTCTTTTAGTACCCTTTGTGGAAAAATGTCTGTTTCGGAGAGTGTTCTGGCGGCAGTTTTTCTGTCTGATTGCATTTTGCGTCGGTGTTGTGCTTTATCACGGCGCATACAGCACCGAGCTGCGTCCTGCCGGAGCGTTTCAGGATCAGTATGTCACCATGATCGGGCGGATTACAGAATTTCCGGAAACCAGCGGAGACGGATATTTGTATATTGCGGACGTGCGGACAATTTTTGACGACGATGGCGCGCATCCGGTGGTGGAGAGAGTCCGCGTCCGGAGTTCCGAACGCTATACATTTGGCGACAGTATTTTTGTCTCCGGCTTTTTAGAACCGTTTTCCAAACCGAAAAATTCCGGTGAAACCGATTATAGCCGGTCGTATAAAAGCAAGGGAATCTATTTTAAAATGTATGCGGATGAAAGCTTTCTGGCAGAACAGACGGTACGGTGCTACCGGATTCCTTTCCTGGTGAACCGTGTAAAATACAAAATCTCACAGCAGATCCGGCGCGTATATGAGGGAGACTCTGCCGCCATGTTGGATGCGGTTTTACTGGGGTATAAAAAAAGCTTTTCAGAGAGTGCAGAAGAAACGCTCTATCAGGGCGGTGTGATGCGATATTTATATCCTGCATTTTTACATATTATGCTTATTTTCTTTCTGGTCGGCTATCTGGTACAATTTCTTTCCAGAAAAAAACAGGTTGTTCTGCTGATTGCTCTTTTAGCGCTTTACGCGATTCTGAACACAGGACTTCCGGTGGCTGTGAAAGGAGCAGGCTTTTTATCCTTGATGCGTTTCCAGGAGGAAAAGGACGGATTTTCAGATTATATCAAAGCGCTTGCCGTAACAGTCGGGGTAATGCTGCTCTTTTCTCCGATGCTTGCCTATCATCCCGGACTGGTCATTGCCATTGGCTGCAATCTGATTTTTAAAAATCTTTATCCGGCAGTCAAAAAGGTATTTTCTAAAATAAAATATCCGCGCCTTAAAAAGTTTCTTTCGATATGGGTTCTGTCTACTGTTTGTGTAACGCCGCTTGTCAGCCTGTTTTTCAACGATATGAACCTGTATTCTCTGCTGATTTCAACCGTGATTCTGCCGCTGGTGGTACTTCTGTATTTCTTTGCACCGCTCACCATATTGCTCTATCCCTTAATCGGCAGTTTCTGTGTGTTTGTCTATCCGACCAACGGAATCCTGTTTTTACTCTATCAGATCGCGGCATGGGTACAGCGTCTGCCCGGTGCATCGATAGAATTATTCCGGGCGCAGCTTACCACAATCATCATCTTCTATCTGCTCCTGGATTATATCCGGATTTGTATTTTAAGACCGCAGCGGAAAATTCAAAGGCAGCTCCTTGCTGCCGGAATGTGCGGATTTCTGATCGTACACAGCTGGACGTATCTTTCCAATCTCGGAAGTCTGCGGATTGATTTTGTGAATGTCGGTCAGGGAGACGGCATGGTGCTATCTGTGCCATTCGGCGAAACGATTCTGATTGACGGCGGCGGAACGGATTCCTATTCTGCCTATGATGCCGGAGAAATGATCTATCTTCCCTATCTGGAACGGAAAGGGTTTCATAAAATCGACCTTGCCGTTGTGACGCATTATCACAGCGACCACTGCATGGGCATTCTTGCCGCCATGGAAAACTTAGAGGTTTCCGAAGTGCTGATTCCAAACTGTATGTGGGATAACCCTTATCATATTGAAATTGAGCGGATCGCCTGGGAAAAGGGAATCAAGGTTTCCTACTACACGCGCGGCTATGCACTTTCTTATCCCTCCGGACTGCGCTTGGAAGTTCTTTCACCAGAGCCGGAAATGTTGCTAACGGATGATGAGAACGACACCTCAATTGTGCTCCGTGCAAGCTTTGGCGAATTTTCAGCGCTTTTTACCGGCGATATGACAACAAACATAGAGGAACGCTATGCCGGCAGCTGGGGACATGCAGATCTTTTAAAGCTGGGACATCACGGCTCTGCAACCTCCAGCTCGGAAGCATTTTTAAAGGAGGTATCGCCCGAACTGGTGTTAATCGGCGTGGGCGAGGATAACCGCTATCATCTTCCAAGCGGTGAGGTGTTAAGCCGGTTAGAGGAACAGAATCTGACCCCGCTGCGGACGGATGAATGCGGAGATATTGAGATTCGCGTGCGAAAAAGCGGAAAAGTCAGTGTTCATACATATTATCAGGCAGAGTAATAAGGAGAGAAAGATGGCTAAAGATTTAATTACTTTCAAAAAAGAACTCAAAGAGGGAAAGCTGGACGGTCTTTATCTTTTCTACGGAAAGGAGCAATATTATGTGGACTACTATGCCCGGCAGCTTGCAGAGCGCGTGCCGGACGGCGGCATGCCGGAATTTAACCGGATGACGGTGGAGGATGAGCGGACGCCGGTTGCAGAAATTGACGATTTTATCGAGACATATCCGCTGATGAGCGAAAGAAAGCTTTTGACGCTCAAGCATACCGGTCTTATGAAGTCCCCGAAAGAGGAGCAGAAAAGCTATTGGAGCGAAAAACTGAAAAATCTTCCGGACTATCTGACAGTATTGATTTTAGAGACGGAAATTGACAAGCGAAGCGTTCTTTATAAAGCGGCGGCAAAGCTTGGATCCGTGGTGGAGTTTGGACTTTTGAACCGTGCTGACGCGGTCACATGGGTAATCCGCCATGCTCTGGAGGAAAAGAAAAAAATCTCAAAGGACAATGCCGCCTATTTAGTAGATTTATGCGACGAGGGACTTTCCGCCCTAAAAAATGAACTGGACAAGCTAACCGAATACTGCGGTGAGGAAATTTTAAAAAGCGATATTGAGCGCGTTGTTTCAAAATCGCTCCAGGTACGCATTTTTGAAATGACCGATGCGCTGACCAAAAAGCAGCCGGAAAAAGTGCTTTCCCTTTTAAACGATCTGAGAACCTCCAAGGAATCTGCTTTCCGGGTTTTGTATGTGCTGTCCAACACCTTTGACCAGCTGCTCCATTGCAGGCTGCTTTTATCCGAGGGCGCGAATGCTGCGGAAATCGGTGCAAAATTAAAGGTTGCGCCCTTTGTGGCAAAGAAACTGATGCAGAATGCAAACAGCTTTTCCGAACGTTTTTTGGTAAACCGCGTACAGCAGACAGCACAGCTGGATTTAGCCATTAAAGAGGGAAAAATCAGCGAGTGGAACGCTGTGGAGGACTATATTACCGAAAGCCTTCGCATGATTTAGTGAAAAAAGTATTGCTTTTTTGGAAAAGATATGATAAAATGACTATTGTCGAGGAATTTCGACAGAAAAATTAAAATTTAAGGAGAGAGAAAAATGGAAAAGTTTTTCAAGGTATCCGAACATGGTTCAACGGTAAAAACTGAAATTATTGCCGGCTTAACCACGTTCATGGCAATGGCATACATACTGATGGTCAATTCCGGAATGTTTGCCGAGTTAGAAACAGTTAGCTATGGTGCAATTTATATTGCAACCGGTATTTCCGCAATTATCGGAACAGTTTTGATTGGTTTATTGTCCAATCTGCCGTTAGCACAGGCATCCGGTATGGGTCTGAATGCATTCTTTGTTTATACGGTATGTTTCGGACTTGGCTTTACCTATGCAAACGCACTCGTATTTGTATTGGTAGACGGTCTTTTGTTCATTCTTCTGACGGTAACTGGCTTAAGAAAGCTGATTTTTGATGCAATTCCTGCTCCGGTAAAAGCAGCAATTCCTGCCGGCATCGGTCTGTTTATTGCATTCTTAGGCTTCCAGGATGCAAAAATCGTCATTGCAAGCCAATCGACAGGCGTAACCCTGGCTTCCTTCAATCTTTTAGGCGGAGCTACCTGGGCAGACATCATGCCGCTTTTGGTTACCATTGCAGCCGTAATCTCCATGGCAGTTCTTTCAAAGAAAAAGGTAAAGGGCGCAATTCTTTGGAGCATTTTAGGCGGCGCTGTTGTTTACTATCTGTTAGGTCTGACCATTCCGGATTTCTACAAGGGACTGTTTGATGGTGTTTCCATGAACCCGTTAACAGCATTTGATGATTTTGGTAAGCTGGCATTCGGAAAGGTATTTACCGAGGGCTTTGATTTTTCAGCATATCTTGCAGGCGAGGGTCATTCTGTCGGCGGTCTTGTGATTGCATTTGTAACCACCGCGCTTGCATTCTGCATGGTCGATATGTTTGACACCATGGGTACACTCTATGGCGCATGCCGGAGCGGTAACCTGCTTTACAAGAACGAAAAGGGCGAGGATGAAGTTCCGAACATGAACCAGGCAATGCTGGCAGACGCAATTGCAACCTGCACAGGCGCAATCTGCGGTACTTCCACCGTTACCACCTTCGTAGAATCCTCCTCTGGCGTTGCAGTTGGCGGAAGAACCGGTCTTTCCTCTATGGTGACCGCGCTGATGTTCTTAATCGCGCTCTTCCTTTCCCCGGTTGCAGCTTTGATTCCTGCATGTGCTTATGCAGCTGCATTGGTATATGTCGGCGTTTTGATGATCGGCTGTGTGAAAGACATCGACTGGAGCGATCCTGCTTCTGCAATTCCGTCTTTCTTAACCATCACCATGATGCCGTTTACCTATAACATTTCCTACGGTATTGCATTTGGCTTAATCTCCTATGTAGCAATTAAGCTGTTTGCAGGCGAGGCAAAGAAAGTAAATGCAGGTACATGGATTGTATCAATCCTGTTCTTAGCAATGTTCTTCTTAACACACTAAAAGTCCTTTTCAGGAACCGCGGAGATTCATTCTTTCCGCGGTTCTTTTTTTTGTGAAAAAAATGTGAACAATTATTTGAAAGGGTTGACATTTTTCTTTCTCTGCGTTATAATGTTAGCATCCTAACAAAAAGGAGTGATTGCATATGGAACCGGAGGAAACAATCGGGTTTGTAGTCAAGACGATTTCCAATCTCTTTGGCAGACAAATTCACGAGGGAAGTCCGCATGTCACCCGGATGCAGAACTGGATTATGGGGTATCTGTACCGGTGCAGGCAGGAAAACCGCGAGGTGTTTCAAAAGGATATTGAACGCGTTTTTAATATCCGGCGATCTACCGCAACCGGCATTTTGCAGGGCATGGAGAAAAACGGCTGGATTCAGAAAGAACCGGTAGAAAACGACGCCCGGCTGAAAAGGCTGGTTCTGACCCAAAAAGCAGAAACCGCACAAAAACGTCTGATTGCAGAAATGATGCGTCTGGAGGATGAGGCAAAAAAGGGGATTCCGCCGGAAGAAATTGAAGCGTTTATCCACACCGCTCATAAAATGATTGACAATTTGAAAGAACATGAAAAAGGGGGATGCCAAGGCTTATGATTAAGAAACTTTCAAGTTGTATCGGAGAATATAAGAAACCGTCGGTTTTAGCTCCGATCACAGTATCCTTAGAGGTCATCATGGAAGTGATTATTCCAATTCTGATGGCTCGTATCATTGACCTGGGAATTGAAAAGCAGGACATGAATTATGTATTAAAAATCGGCGCACTGTTGATCTTAACGGCGCTTTTGTCTTTGATGTTCGGTGCGCTGTCCGGAAAATTTGCATCCATTGCCTCTGCCGGCTTTGCAAAAAACATCCGGAAACGGCTCTACCACGATGTGCAGCAGTATTCCTTTTCTAATATTGATAAGTTTTCCACTGCCAGCATTGTCACACGTCTGACCACCGACGTCACAAACTTACAAAACGCATACCAGATGATTATCCGGGGTGCGGTGCGCTCACCGTTCATGCTGATTTTCTCCTTTGCGATGACCATTATGATCAGTCCGAAAATGGCGCTGATTTTCTTAGCCATTATTCCGATCTTGGGAATAGGACTGTATTTTCTGATGACCGGCGCGCATCCGATTTTTGAATCGGTGTTCCGTACCTATGATAAACTGAATAACGTGGTGCAGGAGAATCTGCGCGGAATCCGCGTGGTCAAATCCTTTGTCCGCGAAGAGCACGAAAAGAAAAAATTCGGAACAATCTCCGAAAGTATTTACGAAAAATTCTCCAAAGCGGAAAAGCTTCTGGCATTTAATATGCCGCTGATGCAATTCTGCGTTTATTCCTGCATGCTTTTAATTTCCTGGTTCGGGGCAAAAATGATTGTATTATCCGGCGGAACTGCTTTGACCACCGGTCAGCTGACCAGTCTTTTCACCTATACCATGCAGATTTTAATGAGTCTGATGATGCTTTCGATGATTTTCGTTATGATTATTATTTCGCGTGCATCTGCTGAACGAATTGTGGAGCTGATGGATGAGGAGGTTGATCTGACCAATCCTGAAAATCCGGTTAAAAACGTTCCTGATGGCAGCATCGAATTTTCTCATGCAGATTTTGGGTACAAAAAGGGCAAAAACTGCTTGCAGGATGTGAATTTAACAATCCGTTCCGGAGAAACGGTGGGAATTATCGGCGGAACAGGAAGTGCAAAATCCAGCCTGGTACAGCTGATTCCGCGGCTTTATGACGTAACCGGCGGTTGTGTAAAGGTCGGCGGACGGGATGTCCGCGAGTATGACATCAAAGTACTGCGTGACGCTGTTTCAATGGTGTTGCAGAAAAACGTTCTTTTCTCCGGCACAATTTTAGAAAACCTGCGCTGGGGAAATGAAAACGCCACCAGAGAGGAATGCATCCGCGTCTGTCAGCTGGCACAGGCAGACGGCTTTATCGAAGAATTTCCGGAGGGCTACGATACCTTTATCGAACAGGGCGGAACGAATGTTTCGGGCGGTCAGCGGCAGCGGCTCTGTATTGCCCGCGCACTTTTAAAGAAACCGAAGATCCTGATTCTGGACGACTCCACCAGCGCTGTTGATACAAAAACAGACGCGCTGATCCGAAAAGCCTTTGCAGAGGAAATTCCGGATACCACCAAAATCATTATTGCACAGCGGATTTCTTCTGTGGAGCATGCAGATCAGATTATTGTGCTGGATAACGGACATGTGGATGCAGTCGGCACGCACGAGGAGCTTTTAGCATCCAATCAGATTTATCAGGAAGTATATCATTCACAGATGGGAGGGTTGCAAAATGCCTAGACCGGGAGGACCAAGAATGATGGGCGGCCCGAAGCCTGAAAATATCGGGAAAACAGCAAAACGGCTTTTATCCTATTTAGGGGGAAAACACCGGGCAAAACTTGTGATTGTATTTATTTGCATCTTAGCATCTGCCGTGACCGGCGTGATTGGCTCTATGTTTATCCAAACACTGATTGACGGCTATATTACACCGCTTTTAGCGTCTGACAATCCTGTTTTTGACGGACTGCTCCAGACAATTTTAAGGGTCGGCGGAATTTATCTGATCGGTATTTTCTGCGGCTGGCTGTATAACTATCTGATGGTTGAGATTTCGCAGGGCGTGCTAAAGGAAATCCGGGACGAAATGTTTGCGCATATGCAGACACTTCCGATCCGCTATTTTGACACACACACCCATGGCGATATTATGAGCCATTATACCAACGATACCGATACGCTCCGGCAGATGATTTCCCAAAGCGTTCCGCAGACATTTTCCTCGGTGATTACGATTGTGGCAGTGTTCTTTGCAATGCTCTATATGAGCGTTCCGCTTACGGTTTTAGTGGTTGTGATGGTGTTTCTGATGCTACAAATCACCAAAAAAATTGGAGGCAAGGCATCCACCTATTTCATTCGTCAGCAAAAATCACTTGGCGCACTGAACGGATATATTGAGGAAATGATTCAGGGACAAAAGGTGGTAAAGGTCTTTAATTATGAGGAGCGTGCAAAAGAAAAATTTGACCGCCTGAATGAGGAGCTTTGCCAGGAGGCAACCGATGCGAATACCTTTGCCAATATTCTGATGCCGATTATGAACAATTTAGGACATCTGCAATATGTGATTGTGGCAATTGCCGGCGGTCTTATGGCGAGCTTTGGGGTCGGCAATATCACAATCGGAACAATTTCCTCTTTCTTAATGCTTTCAAAAAGCTTCACCCAACCGATCAGCCAGGTTTCCCAGCAAATCAACTCTGTTGTGATGGCATTAGCAGGCGCGCAGAGAATCTTTAAGCTGCTGGATGAGAAAGCGGAGGAAGATCATGGCTATGTGACGCTGGTAAATGCGAAGTATAATGAAAAGAATGAGTTAGTGCCTGTTGAGGAGGAAACCGGAATCTGGGCATGGAAACATCCGCACAAGGACGGCAGTGTGACTTATACGCGCGTCCGGGGTGACGTCCGGTTCTATGATGTTGATTTCGGATATACTGAGGACAAAATTGTCCTGCACGATATTGATCTTTATGCCGCACCGGAGCAGAAAATTGCCTTTGTCGGCGCAACCGGTGCAGGAAAAACAACGATCACGAATCTGATCAACCGGTTTTACGATTTGGCAGACGGAAAAATCCGCTATGACGATATTAATATCAACAAAATTAAGAAAGCCGATCTTAGAAGATCTTTAGGGATTGTATTGCAGGATGTTAATTTGTTCACCGGAACAGTGAAAGAAAACATCCGCTACGGAAAGCTGGATGCAACAGACGAAGAAGTTTATGCGGCAGCAAAGCTTGCAAATGCAGACGGCTTTATCAAAATGCTGCCGGACGGATATGATACTGTTTTATCCGGTGACGGCAGCGGACTTTCGCAGGGACAGCGTCAGCTGATTTCAATTGCGCGTGCCGCGGTAGCAAATCCGCCGGTTATGATCCTGGATGAGGCAACCTCCAGTATTGATACCCGGACAGAGGCAATCGTGCAAAAGGGTATGGACTCTCTGATGAAGAACCGCACCGTGTTTGTAATTGCACACCGCCTTTCCACAATTCAGAATGCAAATGTCATTATGGTTTTGGAACAGGGAAGAATTATCGAACGCGGAAGTCATGAGGAGCTTTTAGCTCAAAAAGGCAAATACTATCAACTATACACAGGAGCATTTGAACTTGAATAAAACCGGGATGTCAAAAAAGGCACAGACCGTTCAAGGGCTGAAATACCTTGAACGTAGACCATTTCGGTTGAAATCCGCAGTTTTGCGGATTTCCTATCATTGCTGCCCTTGAACTACGCTCCAAACGCGCCGCTCGGAGTACGCCAGTACGCCGTCGGGCGCGTTTGGAGCGTTCTGCACTCTTTTTTTACATCCCTTCAGATTTTTTTTATAATTTTCCGGCGGCATGCGCTCCGCCACAGTCTCCGGATGCGTCTGTAAATCCAAAAGAATAGAGTTTTCCGCAGACATCAAATTCCAGCCGGAACGGCTTTTGGTTCAGCGTTTTTAAGTCAAAGTCCGGGAATGTCAGTCTGTGACCAGTGCTGTCGCCGCAAAACGGCTCAGAGCAGGCAAGAACATCCCCCTCCGGAGAAAGAATCTTTACCGAAACAGAACCGTCAGCATTCACGATCATTCCGCATTTGCCATCCATGATCAACTTTCTTGTGGTGAGTGTTCCCGTTCCGTTCATCGAAACAAAACCATCCCGGCGCAGCTTGGCAAGTCCGGTTGCGCCATTCCGGTACATTCCGTTTCGTGTCCAGTCATAACCTGCACCATATGCCGGATCGCCGCCAAAACCGATATAGTAAATCCAAAGCTCCTCTTCATGAATCACGCACACTCCACCGACTGACTGCACATAACCGCGATCCCATGCGCCCTCATGAATTGAGGAGGGAATCAGGCTTTTCCGGCAGGGACGCGAGAAATGGTAACCGTCCCGGCTGTACATCGGCATCAGGTCGGTAATTTTCGGAACACCGTATTTTTCGCAGGAGTCATTCTCCGGACCGTACATAATCTGGAACATGCCCAGCATAATGCTTTCATAGCCAACGCAGTCCACGTTATACAGCTGCGGCAAAAATCCGATATAGGGATTCGACTGATCAAGAGAATCACAGGATAACCATTCCTTTGTATCCTGCTCCGTCCATGCTGCGCCGTCTAAATAATGATCGCATTCCCGGTATTTTCTGGCTCTGACCCAAGCGCCGTCCGGCTGCACTGCAATAGAGCGGATGCTATAAACCCATTTTTTTCGGAATGGATTATAAAAAACAGTGCTGCGATCTAACAGTATCCCGGTTTGACGGAACTGCTCAAAATGGATTCCGTTGCTGCTGACAGCGGCAATGCCCGGCATTTCTCCGCCCGGATTTCTCAAAAACAACTTGTAGCGTTCCTCTGCCGGACAGGTATCGTCGATAAAAACTGTGGTAGAATCCGGACGAAGATAGGAAATATCGCCCACCGAAAGATCTAAATCATTCTCCCGTCTCTGGTAAGGAAGAATCAGATTTGTACCTGGAACGATGCCTAAATCCGGACGTGCCCAGGAGAGTCCGTCTTTCGATTCTGCGTAGCACATATTCCGAAGCCAGCCTGCCTCGTACCACATTGTAAACTTTTTCTCTTTTTCGTCATACCATATACCGCCGCTTTTGGGGCATGCGCAGGGGCCACCCTCCTTTTCCCAGGGTGTTTCCGGGAAAAGAACCGGCTGACCGGTTTTCTTTGCTTTGTGGTATTCCGGAACAAGCTCCGTTTTTTCAATCAGAAAATCATCCACAAACAGCTGACGTCCTACCGAAATGTCGATTACCTCCGGGGGATTCTCTAAGTATGGCACATGCTCCGCATCGGACGGCGCATCCATGTCGGATAAAAGAATGTTATTGTATAGCTTTTCCATAACCAATCTCCTTTTCGTTTTTTCTGATTATATCATACCAAAATCCCACACACAATTGCATAAACTGCAATTGATATTGCAATTCCTGCAATTAAAATTCCGGATGGGTCGGCGCTTGTCCGTAGTATTTTTTATAGGCGCGGTAAAAAGCAGAATAATCAGAAAATCCGCTTTGGATTGCCGCCTGCGCCGCACTCTCGCCGGACTGAAGCAGACGCTTTGCGCAGATCAGCCGCTTTTGGAGAACGTATTGGTAAAAGGAAATTCCAAGCTCCCGGCTGAAACAGTGGGAAAGCTGCGAGGTAGAGACATATAGCGCAGACGCAGTCTCTGTCAGCGATACCGGTGACTGATAGCAGCTGTTCACATACGCAAGCGCCCGGGCAATCAAAGAATTTTGATCTCTGGATTCTGAAATACTGAACCGGTTCAGCGAGTTTTTCATCATAAATAACAGCTGCACAGTCGCTGTGCGCAGAAAAAGCATTTTTTCCTCCTCGGAACACGGGTCGGACAGCATATCGCACAGACGCTGAAAAAGGCTTGTCATTTCCGGGGTTGGTGCATGCAAAATCCGGATCTGATCCATACACTGCCGCATCAGACAATCCCATTCCGGCACGTCCGGAAACCAAAGCCGACAGCGCAGATACTGCTCCTCCCGGTAAAAATTAAAATTATGAAAGCATTCCTTAGGAATCAGAATCAGCATATCCGGATGCAGCGAAACACTTTTTCCCTCCGAAAGAAAACTTCCGTCAGCGCGAAAAAGATACATAATTTCGTGGTCGTTATGAAATTCCTCTCCGCGCATACGGGATGTACCGCCGGCATACCAGAAATGAACCGGGTCTGCATGAAGCTGTCTGCAAAAATCCATGT
>CAKSJF010000068.1 GCA_934462945.1 uncultured Clostridia bacterium
TCCGGAAACAGCGCTGAACACATCCTCCGCGCATAAAGCGGAATTACTAACGTTTCCTGCACCGTGTTTTTTTCTATTTTGTATTTCATAACGTAACTCCCGTTTTCTCAGAATGTTCTGGTTAGAAAAAGCTAACCCGATATTTTCATTATATCATAGGATAAATTTATTTTCAATAGAAATATATCATTGATTCACAGTTTTTGAATAAGTTAATTCTTTGTGAATTCCGGAATCCGTAGGGGCGGATATCATCCGCCCGTGCACACGAGCGATCTCCTGCAAAAATAGCAGAAGTGGAAATAAGACGCTGATTTTTCTTTTCTTATTTCCGTTTCGGTGGAAAAATGGAAATAAGAAAGCTTTTTTTATTGTTTTATTTCCACAAAAAAAGACCCCAAGGGGCATATGCCCTTGGGAGTCTGATTTTATCATTATTTCTCTTCCTTGATCTTTGCCTGAGCAGCAGCCAATCTTGCGATCGGAACTCTGAACGGAGAGCAGGAAACGTAGTTCAAGCCAATCTTGTGGCAGAATTCTACGGATGTCGGGTCGCCGCCGTGCTCGCCGCAGATACCAACATGCAGATCCGGACGAACGCTCTTTCCGAGCTTGATTGCCATTTCCATCAGCTTACCAACACCAGTCTGGTCAAGCTTTGCAAACGGATCGTTTTCAAAGATTTTTGCATCATAGTATGCATCTAAGAACTTACCAGCGTCATCACGGGAGAATCCGTATGTCATCTGAGTTAAGTCGTTTGTACCGAAGCAGAAGAATTCAGCCTCTTTTGCGATCTCGTCAGCGGTCAAAGCAGCACGCGGAATCTCGATCATAGTACCAACTTCATAGGTCATGTCGCTGCCAGCCTTTGCGATTTCCTCGTCAGCAGCTGCAACAACGATATCCTTAACATACTTCAATTCTTTGATTTCGCCAACTAACGGAATCATGATTTCCGGCTTGATGGTCCAGTCCGGATGAGCTTTCTTCACGTTGATTGCAGCGCGGATAACAGCTCTGGTCTGCATTCTTGCAATTTCCGGATAGGTAACAGCCAGACGGCAGCCACGGTGACCCATCATCGGGTTGAACTCGTGCAGGGAGTTGATGATTGTTTTAATCTGTTCAACAGTCTTACCCTGTGTCTTAGCCAGTGCCTCAATATCAGCCTCATCTGTCGGAACGAACTCATGCAGAGGAGGATCTAAGAAACGGATGGTAACCGGGTTACCCTCTAAAGCTTCATATAACTTCTCAAAGTCGCCCTGCTGCATCGGGAGAATCTTCTCAAGAGCAGCTTCTCTTTCTTCAACAGTGTCGGAGCAGATCATTTCGCGGAATGCGTCGATTCTGTTGCCCTCGAAGAACATATGCTCTGTACGGCAAAGACCGATACCCTCAGCACCCAGCTCTCTTGCTTTCTTAGCGTCAGCCGGTGTGTCTGCATTTGTACGAACCTTTAAGGTTCTGTATTTGTCTGCCCAAGCCATGATTCTGCCGAACTCGCCTGCGATGGATGCATCAACAGTCGGGATCACACCTGCATAGATGTTACCGGTAGAACCGTCGATGGAGATGTAATCACCCTCAACATAGGTCTTTCCGCCCAGAACGAACTTCTTGTTTTCCTCGTCCATAGCGATTGCAGAGCAGCCGGATACACAGCATGTACCCATACCGCGTGCAACAACGGCAGCGTGAGAGGTCATACCGCCGCGAACGGTCAGGATACCCTGAGCAGCCTTCATACCCTCAATGTCTTCCGGAGAAGTCTCTAAACGAACGAGAACAACCTTCTCGCCTCTTTCGTTCCAAGCCTTTGCGTCCTCTGCTGTGAATACGATTTTACCGCAAGCAGCGCCAGGAGATGCCGGCAGAGCCTTTGCAACCGGTTCAGACTTTTTCAGAACAGCTGCGTCAAACTGCGGGTGGAGCAGAGTATCCAGGTTTCTCGGATCGATCATGAGAACAGCCTCTTTTTCAGAGATCATGCCCTCGTCTACTAAATCACAAGCAATCTTCAAAGCTGCCTGTGCAGTTCTCTTACCGTTACGGGTTTGCAGCATGTAGAGCTTCTTATCCTCAATGGTGAACTCCATATCCTGCATGTCGCGGTAATGGTTTTCCAGAGTATGGCAGATGTCTACAAACTGATTGTAAACTTCCGGCATAACTTCTTTTAACTGATCAATGTGCTGCGGAGTTCTGACACCTGCAACAACGTCCTCGCCCTGTGCGTTCATTAAGAACTCACCCATGAGCTTCTTTTCGCCGGTTGCCGGGTTTCTGGTAAATGCAACACCTGTTCCGGAGGTTTCGCCCATGTTACCAAACGCCATCATCTGAACGTTTACAGCAGTACCCCAGGAATAAGGAATATCGTTATCGCGGCGGTATACGTTTGCTCTCGGGTTATCCCAGGAACGGAATACAGCCTTGATAGCGCCCATTAACTGTTCTTTCGGATCGGTCGGGAAGTCCTCGCCGATTTTAGACTTATATTCAGCCTTGAACTGAGAAGCGAGCTCCTTTAAGTCGTCAGCAGTCAGCTCAACGTCCTGTGTTACGCCCTTCTTCTCTTTCATTTCGTCGATCAGCTGTTCAAAATACTTCTTGCCGACCTCCATAACAACGTCTGAATACATCTGAATAAATCTTCTGTAGCAGTCCCATGCCCAACGCGGATTGCCGGATTTTTCAGCAATTGCGTTTACAACAGTCTCATTCAGACCCAGGTTTAAGATGGTGTCCATCATACCCGGCATGGATGCTCTTGCACCGGAACGAACGGATACGAGAAGCGGATTTTCAACATCGCCGAACTTTTTGCCGGTGATCTTCTCCATCTTGTCGATATACTCCATGATTTCGGCCTGGATATCGTCGTTAATCTTTCTGCCGTCCTCATAGTACTGTGTGCATGCCTCTGTGGAAATGGTGAATCCCTGCGGAACAGGAAGACCCAAACCTGTCATCTCAGCGAGGTTTGCACCCTTACCGCCGAGTAACTCTCTCATCGAAGCGTTGCCCTCTGAGAACAAATAAACATACTTTTTGCTCATTGCGTTTCCTCCTAAACTTTTTCGTTTCGTTTGGTTTACGAATAAAATTTCTTCTATCCCTAACATTACTATTATACCATAATCTATAAAAATGTCTACCGTTTTTTAAAATTTTGTGAGAAAAAAATTTCAATCACGTTACAGAAATGCTTTTTCTCCGCGATTTTATACAAATTACACAATCCTGTGATATGAGAGGATGAAATACAATTTGGAAAAAAGGGTTGACAAAACAGAAAAAAGGAGTATAATATATAGTAATAGAACCCGACACGCCTCTCAACAATGCGGACCACGTCGGGTCGTTTAATTTTGAGAGACTATAAAAACCTGCTGAAATTTTCAGCAGGTTTTTTGTTATATTGCATCCACCGAACCGCCGCCGAGGACGATATCGCCATCGTAGAACACGACCGACTGACCGGGGGTGACGGCGCGCTGGGGGGTATCGAAAGTGATTTTCACTCCTGTTTGGTTTGCTTCGATTTTTGCGCGTGCCGGGCGCGCCTGATAGCGAATCCGAACATCTGCATAAAACGGTTCTTTGGGGATTTCCCCGGAAATAAAATTCACATCAGACGCGGTCAGCGTATTGGTAAATTCCATGCCGGACTCACCAAGCACCACGGTATTGTCTGCCGGATTTAACCGCAGCACAAACATCGGCTTTCCGAATGCGCCCAAACCCTTTCTCTGACCGACGGTATAATAAATCAGACCGCGGTGTTTGCCTAAGATATTTCCGTGAACATCCACAAAATGCCCCGGTTTTGGGGTATAATGCCGGTAGTCGCAGATAAAGTCTGCATAATTGCCGTCCTCCACAAAGCAGATTTCCATACTGTCCGGTTTTTTTGCAACGGCAAGTCCTAATTCCTCCGCTTTTTTCCGAACCTGATCTTTCGTATAGCCGCCGAGAGGCATTAAGGTGTGTGCCAGCTGTTCCTGGGTGAAATGGTAAAGCACATAGCTCTGATCTTTGTTTTGTGCGTCACTGGTGCGGAGCAGGTATTTTCCGTCCGCGCCCTGTTCGATTTTTGCATAATGCCCGGTTGCAACATAGTCAATCTCCATGGCAAGCGCTTTTTTAAGCATTGCGTCAAACTTTAAATAGCGGTTGCAGGCAATGCAGGGGTTCGGGGTTCTTCCGCGAATATACTCATCTGCGAAATAGTCCACCACCTTTTCCCGGAACAAATCTTTAAAATTCATCACATAAAAGTCAATTCCAAGCTTGTCACAGACGCGGCGCGCGTCCTCCACTGCCGATTCGCTGCAACAACCCTCGCGGCAGGGGTTTTGGTCGGAATAGCTCCAAAGCCGCATCGTTGCGCCGATCACTTGATAACCCTGTTCCTTTAAAAGAGCGGCGGCAACCGAACTGTCCACACCGCCGCTCATACCAATGAGTACCTTTTTCATGTTTTATCACCTATCCAAGTAAATGCTCAATCAGAATCTTTGCGCCAATGCCGATTAAAACAACACCGCCGACAATTTCTGCCTTGCTGCCGAAAAGATCTCCGCTTTTGTGCCCGATACAGACGCCGGTTGCGGAAATGGCAAATGTAATCACGCCGATTAGGGCAGATGCCGGAATGAGTGCACCGGTCAGCGTGCCGAAAAGCGTCATGCCCATGCTGGCAAAGGTCACTCCGACAGCAAGCGCGTCAATGCTGGTTGCAATGGCGAGCATGAAAAGCAGACGGTTATCCAATGGGTTGGAGACTTCTTCCTCCTCGGTCGGATGCGCCGCCTCCCAGAGCATTTTTCCGCCGATAAAGCCTAAGAGAATAAAGGCGATCCAGTGGTCAAAGCTTGTGATGTAGACGGCAAAGCCTGTTCCTAAAAGCCAGCCGATACAGGGCATAAGAAACTGAAAAATTCCAAAAAACAAGCCGATTTTACCGGCATCCCGGAATTTTAAGTTCCGGATGGCAATACCGCTTGATACGGAAACGGAAAACGCGTCCATTGCAAGACCGACTGCCAGTAAGATTAAAGATATAATGTCCATATAAATCCTCCGAGCGCTCCTAAAATTACAATTCCAATTAAAATGTATATCAAGTTTGTCATGGCTTTATTCCTGCTTTCTGCCACGGCACATCAGAGAATTGACTGCCTCGCGCGGATTTTTTCCTTCGTATAAAATAGCATAAGCCTGCTCCACAATCGGCATTTCCACCTGATACCGTTTGGAAAGTGTGTATGCCGCATGGGTGGTGTTGACACCCTCCACCACCATGTGAACCTCGGAGAGGGTTTCCTGCAGGCTTTTTCCCTGACCTAATAAGATGCCGGCGCGCCGGTTGCGGCTGTGCATGCTGGTACAGGTTACAATCAGATCCCCAATCCCGGAAAGACCGGAAAAGGTTTCGGGGGACGCTCCCATTTTCACACCGAGACGGGTAATCTCCGCCAGACCGCGCGTCATGAGTGCGGCTTTGGTGTTGTCGCCATAGCCTAAGCCGTCCGAAATGCCGGCACAAAGCGCGATCACGTTTTTGAGTGCGCCGCCAAGCTCCACACCGATCATGTCCCGGCTGGTGTAAACGCGGAACACCTCGTCCATAAAGACATCCTGCACCAGCTTGGAAAGTGATTCATCTGCCGACGCGGCAACGTTTGTGGTCGGAAGATGAATGCTCACCTCCTCCGCATGCGACGGACCGCTCATCACAGCAAGGCGCGCCTGAGGAATTTCCTCTGCGTAAACCTGGGAAAGGCGGTAAAGCGTCTGATCTTCCAGCCCCTTTGAAATATTCACCATTGGCTGACCGTCCCGGATATAGGGCGCAAGACTTTTTGCCGTCTGGCGTGTTGCCGGACTGGGAACAGCCGTCACAATTAAATCCGCGTCCGCGGTACAGACTGCCAGATCCGGAGAACAGACAATCTGATCCGGAAATGGGACGCCCTTTAAAAATTCTTTGTTTTCCCGGTCGCGTGAAAGACGCTCGCTTTCTTCCGGAAAATAGCTCCATAGATAGATCGTATAGCCGTGACGTGCCAGGAGAACTGATACTGCCGTTCCCCAGCTGCCTGAACCGATCACTGCAATTTTCATCTTTTTGAATCCTTTCTATGCAATTAAAATCATTCTTTAGTCAGAGACCTTTGCTCAGGGGAACCTTTGAGAGTGTAAATAAGGGGAAAATATTATTTACATCGTTAATCTGTTCTGTTACAAAGAAAACATATAAAAAACACTTCTCAAAGGCTCCCTTGAACAAAGGTCGGGATATCCGTCTTTTATAACCGGGCGGATAATGTCCTCCCAGTTTTTATGTTCGTTCATACCCGGGCGGATAATATCCGCCCCTACGGTGTCAGAGATTATGGCGTTACAAGGTACGGTGACTGTATCTTTTGTATGTGCGGATAATATCCGTTCACACGGTGACAGAGATTGCGATGCAGCAAGGTGCGGCAACCGTATTTTTCGTATGTGCGGATAATATCCGTTCACACGGTGACAGAGATTGCGATGCAGCAAGGTGCGGCAACCGTATTTTTCGTAGGGGCGGATATCATCCGCCCGCATTTATATTCGGTCACAATCGGGCAAATCATCTCTGCCGTTATGATTGCTCTTTTTTTGCAAACAATTTATTTTCCGTTCCGTGCATCAGGCGGTTCAGGTTTGCGTGGTGTTTTGCAATCAGAAGTGCACCTAAGAAGATGGCACAGATGACTGCGACCACATCAATTTCGCCCCTGCCTGCCATAAATGCTAAGAGTGCGCAAGGATAGAGAACGCCGGCGCAGACCGAGCCGAGCGAAACATAGCGCGAAATCACCATCACCAAAAGCGCCACGGCTAATACAATCAGTCCGACCTGCCAGCTTGATGCCAGCACAACACCCAGACTGGTGGCAACGCCTTTGCCGCCGCGGAATCCGAAATAGATCGGAAAATCATGTCCTAAAACGGCGAAAATGCCGGCAAGATATTTCAAATGTCCGCCGAAGAACAGCCAATATGCCGAATGCCCGGAAAAATCCAGGGATGCAGAAACTGCGCCGTCAATAGCAGACGCAATCAGCACTGCCAGCACTCCTTTTCCCACATCAATCAAAAGCGTACAGACCGCCGCTTTTTTTCCGTGGACGCGGAGCATGTTGGTCGTTCCGGCATTTCCGGAGCCTTCCTCGCGGATGTCCGTGCCGCCGTTTCGGCGTGAAATTAAAATCGATGCGGAAATACTTCCGATCAGATAGGAAACCAGTAATACCAGACCTGCGATCATGTAGTACATATTATTTTCCTCTTTCTGCTTTTTTCTTATTCTTTCTGCACGGTTCATGGCAACCGGGATAAACCCTGCCGATTCCGATTTCAAACTGCTCCTCCAGCTCCTCTAAGGTGTTAAGCCTAAAATCCCGGAGAATCCTTAAAAGCACCTCCGCACAGACATATGCATCGTCCGCGGCGCGGTGGTGGTGAAAGGAGATTTCCAAAGCGTCTGCCAAATAATTCAGCTTATGCCCCGGAAGTTCCGGATATGCCTTTTGGGATAGCTTCACAGTGCAAAGATAGCGGAAGGTGGGATATTCGATTCCGTAATAGTCGAGCGTTGTCCGCAGTGCACCCACATCAAAGGACGCATTATGCGCAACCACGGTCTGATTTTCTAAAAACGGACGGATTTTGTCCCAATAGTCGCAGAAACGCGGCTTGTCCGCAACCATCTCCGGCGTGATTCCGTGGATTTTAATGTTGTATTCGTTAAACTCAAACGGCTCGGGACGAATCAGAATTTCATAGGTTTTTACGACCTGATTGTTGCGAACCACACAAATCCCCATGCTGCAAATGCTGTTTCCGTATGAGGTTGCTGTTTCAAAATCAATTGCTGTAAAGTCCAATGTTAAACGTCCCCCTTGTCCTTGATTTGCTCAAGCCGCCTGATCAGCTTTGGAATGCAGGCTTCAAAATTCACACCGTACCAGCGATCCTTTGCATCTTCAGCGGTTGCCTTGATACAGGCGAGCGTGAAATCCACAGCAAGCTGCACGGTTTGTTCCAGAGAAAGTCCGCGCGTCAGCGCGCCGGTGCAGACACTTGCAAAAATATCACCCGTTCCGTGAAAGGTCGAGGGAATATTCTCATTATAATAGGAGAAGAAGCGTCCGGTTTTTGCGGAATAAGCCATTGCCCCGTTTTTGTCGTTGCAAAAGCTGACTCCGGTCAGAATCACGTTTTTTGCGCCCAACCCTGCCAGGCGCACCAACAGCTCCTGCATCTCTGCCTCGGTGTAGTTTTCCCGGTATTCCTCGCCTAAGAGGAATGCCGCCTCGGTCAGATTTGGTAAAATGAGATCCGCCCTTTTGCACAGCCTTGCCATCGCCTTTGGAAAGTCCGGAGTGAAACCGGAATAGAGCCGCCCATGATCGCCCATCACCGGGTCAACCACCGTCAGCGTATCTTCCTTTGCAAACTGGTCAAAAAACTGCTCCATCAGCGAAAGCTGGGAAATAGAACCCAGATAGCCGGTATAAACAGCGTCAAAGGAAAGACCGATTTCTTTCCAGTGCGCAGCAATCGGGGAGATATCCTCGGTCAAATCCCGGAAAGTGTAATTGGAAAAACCTCCGGTATGCGTGGATAAAACCGCCGTCGGAAGAATCACTGTCTCAATTCCCATTGCCGAAATAATCGGCAGTGCAACGGTCAGAGAACATTTTCCGAGGCAGGAAATATCCTGTATCGTTACGATTCTTTTCTGCTTCATGGTTCGTTTCTCCTGTCTATCCTATAATTATATCAGCATTTACTTTATTTGTCAAATAAATTCTTAATAGAAAACGGTTTTTTTTCTAAATTGTCAATAACGAACAGTAATTTTTTTTATAAATTGTTTTAATGCACAATTTTTTTGCGGGCGGATAATATCCGCCCCCGCGGAAAGTGCGGATGCCGCGCCCTGAAATTATAAAAAATTTTGTTTCATGGGGATAATATTTGTGCGAAGAGCGATTGAAAGATGTCTTGTGCCGAACTTGCAAAAAAATTCCATTCGTAGGGGCGGATATTATCCGCCCGCAAAAACGATTGACGGATGTATGCGGATTGTGTCATAACCGCAGAAAAAAACATGGATAATGGAAAGAATTTATTCAATATCACCAAAATAAAAAAAATGAAAAGAAAGTATTGACAAACGGGATTAGTTATGCTAAACTAACTGTTGAAAGGTTAGCAAACGCTAACTATTAATTTTACAGCTTGGTTAGAGGAGTCTAATCAGAACGGAGGTTACTATGATGCCGCTTAGTTTAGCGCCGGTTGGCGAGAACAGTATCATCCGGAAAATCGGAGGAAACCCGGAGGTGAAGAAACATCTTGAAAATTTAGGCTTTGTTGTGGGCGGAAATGTTCAGGTTGTGAGCGCATTCGACGGGAACGTGATTGTAAACGTGAAAGAAGCGCGGGTTGCAATCAGCGAAGAGATGGCACGCAAAATCATGGTTTGATTAAAATATTAGGAAAGGAAGATGAAACATGAACACATTAAAAGAAGCAAAAATCGGCAGCACCGTTACGGTGGTAAAGCTGCACGGCGAGGGCGCGGTGAAGCGCAGACTGATGGATATGGGAATCACCAAGGGCGTTGAGGTCTATATCAGAAAAGTTGCTCCGCTGGGAGATCCGGTGGAGGTTACTGTGCGCGGATATGAGCTTTCTCTTAGAAAAGCAGACGCGGAAATGATTGAGGTAAAATAATTTTTGGCATATGCCAAAATCAGAAAGGAAAGGGAATGTATGAATATCAGAATTGCATTAGCAGGTAACCCAAACTGCGGTAAAACAACACTTTTTAATGCGCTGACCGGTTCCAATCAGTTTGTCGGTAACTGGCCGGGCGTTACAGTGGAGAAAAAAGAGGGTAAATTAAAGAAGCATGACGGCGTTGTCATCACCGACCTTCCGGGTATCTATTCTTTATCTCCTTACACGCTGGAGGAAGTTGTTGCAAGAAATTACTTAATCGGTGAGCGTCCGGACGCGATTTTAAATATCATTGACGGCACAAACCTGGAGCGTAACCTCTACTTAACCACACAGCTGACCGAGCTTGGAATTCCGGTGATAATTGCCATTAACATGATGGACGTTGTCCGGAAAAACGGCGACAAGATCAACGTTTCGGAGCTTTCACGCGAATTAGGCTGTAAAATTGTTGAGATTTCTGCATTAAAGGGCGACGGCGTGATGCAGGCGGCAGAAGAAGCAATCAAGGCGGCGCAAACCGGAAAAACTGTTCCGATGCACACCTTCTCCGGTGTGGTAGAACATGCGATTGCACATATTGAGGAAGCAGTTTTGCACGATCTCCCGGAGGACGAGCAGAGATGGTACGCAATCAAAATCTTTGAGCGTGACGAAAAGGTGATTGAAAAGCTGAATGTGAAGCAGGATGTTATGACGCATATTGAAGCGGACATTCAGGCAGCGGAAAAAGAACTGGACGACGACGCAGAAAGTATTATCACAAACGAGCGATATGTGTATATCGCGTCCATCATTAAGGGATGCTATAAAAAGAAGAATGCAGGAAAGCTTTCTTCCTCCGATAAGATCGATAAGGTGGTTACCAACCGTTGGTTAGGTCTGCCGATCTTTGCGGTGATTATGTTCTTAGTATACTATATCTCCATGGTTGGCGTTGGATCGATGGCAACCGACTGGGCAAACGACGGACTCTTTGGAGACGGCTGGCATCTGTTCGGAATCGGCACAAAGGCATACGAGGAGGTTGCAGACGAATATACGGCAGCAAGCCAGGCAGTACAGGCATTTGCCGATATCGATGTAACGGATGAGGAATTAGATGCAGACGAGGCTTTAGCAGACATGAAAGCCTTTGAGACGACATCCAAAGAGGCAACGGTTGAGGTGGAGGATGAGGAAACCCTCGCAACCAACGAAATGACTGCATATTATGACGAAATTCCGGCAAATGCAGATGAGGAAACAACCGTTGGAATGACCTATCAGGATGCAGTTGCATACTTTGAGAAAAACGGTTTTGACGAACCAGACCCGGCAGACTACGGTGTTTGGGTTCCGGGTATTCCGGTATTGATCGGCAATGCTTTAGAGAGTGCAAACTGTGCAGAATGGCTTTCCGGTCTGATCTTAGACGGTATCGTTGCCGGTGTCGGTGCGGTATTAGGTTTCGTTCCGCAGATGCTGGTATTGTTCCTGCTCTTAGCTTTCTTAGAGGCTTGCGGTTATATGTCCCGTATTGCATTCGTGTTAGACAGAGTGTTCCGGAAATTCGGACTTTCGGGTAAATCCTTTATCCCGATGCTGATTGGTACAGGCTGCGGTGTTCCGGGTATTATGGCATCCAGAACGATTGAAAACGACCGTGACCGGAAAATGACCATTATGACAACAACTTTCATCCCCTGCGGTGCAAAAGTTCCGTTTATCGCAATGATCGCAGGCGCAATCTTCGGCGGCTCGGCATGGATTGCAACCTCTGCATATTTCGTAGGTATGGCAGCCATCATCATTTCGGGTATCATGCTGAAAAAGACAAAGATGTTTGCAGGCGATCCGGCTCCGTTCGTTATGGAATTACCGGCATACCATCTGCCGACCCTCTTAAACGTACTGAGAAGCATGTGGGAGCGCGGCTGGTCCTTTATTAAAAAGGCTGGTACAATCATCCTCCTGTCAACGATCTTAGTATGGTTCACAAGCTATTTCGGATTCGTAGACGGAAGCTTTGGAATGCTTTCTGAAGATCAGCTGGATATGAGTATCTTAGCAACCATCGGAAATGCAATCGCATGGATCTTCAAGCCGCTTGGCTGGGGTAACTGGCAGTCCGCCGTTGCATCCATCACAGGACTTGTGGCAAAGGAAAATATTGTTGGTACTATGGGTATTCTCTATGGCGGCGGCGACAGCTCCGTTTATGCAACCCTTGCAGCAGCGTTTACACCGGTTACCGGATATTCCTTCCTGGTATTCAACCTGCTCTGCGCACCTTGCTTTGCGGCAATCGGCGCAATCAAGCGTGAAATGAACAACGCAAAATGGACTTGGTTTGCAATCGGTTATCAGTGCGTATTTGCTTATGCAGTGGCTCTGATGGTAAATCAGTTCGGCGGTCTGTTCACAGGTAATGTGAATGTTTTGGGTGTCATTGTTGCAGCAGCGATCCTTGCCGGTATCATCTATATGCTGGTAAAGCCGTATAAAGAGGCAAGCACCTTAAAGACAAACGTAAAGATTAGTAAATAATAAAATCCGTAAGGATGGGCGTTTATCCCGAATATGATTGAATGATCAGCGGGCGGATGATATCCGCCCCTACGGGATTGAATGTTATTGCAAATTTTGAGGGGTATGGAATTCATGCTTTTTGCGGGCGGATGATATCCGCCCCTACGAAATTGAATATTTCTGCAAATTTTGAGGGGTATGGAATTCATGCTTTTTGCGGGCGGATGATATCCGCCCCTACGAAATTGAATATTTCTG
>CAKSJF010000069.1 GCA_934462945.1 uncultured Clostridia bacterium
CTGACATTCATATATATTTTTTTATTAAAACTAAAAATTTGCGTACACTTTAGGCTCCCTTGAGCAAAGGGAGCTGTCAGCGTAGCTGACTGAGGGATTGTCCTCCCCCTCTGATTTTACTCGTGAATTTCAACGTCATTCACGGAATGTTCCAACAGAATATTAATTAATTCATTTCGGGAACGGTTGCTGGCGGTGGAAAGATCTTCGATTTTTTGTAAGGTGTGCTCCTTAATTCGGATGGATATAATTCGATATCCATCATCACCCTTTTTATTAATTGTTATTTTATTTGGCATTATAATCACTCCTTAATGTTATTATAATATAACCAAATATTTTATAATATATTTAAAATATATCAACAATATATTCAAAATATAATTTTACCTATTGACATACAACATAAATTATGGTATCATTATACTTGTAAAGCTTTTCTTGAAACGGTTGGAAATTTAAATCTTTCCCCCTTATGCCGAAGTAAAGGAAAGCTTTATTTTTATCTGCAAATATAAATAAATTTTGAACAAACATAATAAATTATTCACAGTTTTTGACTAAGTTCGTGTGCACGGGCGGATAATATCCGCCCCTACGGAATTTTACCGAAATTCACAAAAGATTTACTCATTCAAAAATTGTAATAAATTTTTGATAAACAGTTGACAAAACGAATTTTCAGATGTATAATAACAATAGAAAAAGGCAAGACTTCAAACGGTTATGCCACAGGAACTATTTGAGATAGCCCAAACTTGGCAGAGTGGGGGCTATCTTGCTTTTTGTGCAAGTGTTAATAAAAACACGATAATTAAAATTAAAATTCTAATGATGTATTTTTTCATAACAACCACCTCCATTCCCGACTATAAATAATCAGAATAAAATGAAGATGACATAACCGCCCAGCTTTATGCAAAATGTTCAAACATTTTTGCATAGCTGTGTTACCAAATATAAATTTGGATTCCACCGCAACTGTTTTCAGTCTTACCTTTTTATCGGATTGCTCCGATAAAACTATTATACATCATTGCTCTGCAAATTTCAATAGATTTTGACAAAAAATTCTTTTCACGCATTTTGCGTGATTTTTTTATCTGCAAATATAAATAAATTTTGAACAATTCCGAAAAAGGCTTGCAAAAAGTGCAAAGACAGGGTATAATGATATGATGTATAGACAATACAAGGAAAGGAAGAAATAAAATGTTTCAATTAACAACAATTTTAGCAACCGGAGCGCAGACGGCGTCGAATGCTGCGGCAGATGCAGAGGCTGCACAGCAGGCAGCAACTGTTGCAGGCGGTTTAATGCCGATCATTATGATGGTTGCAATCTTCGCGCTGATGTACTTCATGATGATCCGTCCGCAGAGAAAGAAAGAAAAGGAGACTAAGGCGATGATCGACGCATTGGTTGTCGGCGACAAGATCGTCACAATCGGCGGTATCTGCGGTAAGGTAGTAAAAATTAAGGACGACTATATCTTTATTGAATCCGGTAATATCGGAACACAGGATGAAAAGTCCATTATTAAGATGGAACGTTCCTCTGTCCGTTCGGTAGAAAAGAAGATCGAAGCGTAATTTTCTTCATAAACTCTCACTTTTTTGAATATATTTAAATGAAGATATATTTGAAAAAAAGGGGGTTTTACCATGTCAGAGGGACAAAGAAAAATGAATTGGCGCGGAATTATGAAAGGGATTTTGTTTGCGGCGATGTTTACTTTTTTGCTGATTTTAGCCATTGCGGCAGTTTGCTATTTTGCATCTGTTCCGGAAAAGCTGATTTCAGTATTGACCATGGCAGCAAGCGGTTTGGGTGTGCTTTTTGGCGCGGTCGCCGTCTCAAAAAGCACCGGCTATGCCGGACTTCTGCACGGATTGCTGTTGGCAGCCGGCTATATGCTCCTTTTGTGGCTTTCCGGGATTCTGGTGCAGAAAAGTGTATGCACGAGCGTCCATTTCGTTTCAGTATGCCTGTGCGTTTTGGCTTGCGGTATGCTGGGCGGTGTCCTGGGGGTCGGCGCGGCAGAATGATTTTTTGAAAAATTTTCAAAAAAGGCTTTTCAATTCCGTAAATTTATGTTATACTGTAGTAGTATACATAATGTTAGGAGGATTTTTTATGAAACACGTTAAAACATTAAATCAGGCAACCTTGAAAAAGAGTGCAAAGCATGGCGGCTGCGGCGAATGTCAGACATCCTGTCAGTCCGCGTGCAAAACATCCTGCACAGTTGCAAATCAGAAGTGCGAAAGAGTTTAAATTAAATATTCGCCGACAGGGAAGGGCTGTTGCATGACGGGATCATATTTCATGCAGTAGTCCTTTTTGTTACATATTTACAAGAGTTGAGGAGTTTTGAGTTTTGATACATAAATATAAATTATTAGGGTTAAATATTGTGATGGATATTTACAGCGGCAGTGTGCATGTTGTGGATGATGCATTTTACGACATGCTGGATGAATTTGGAGATGCGTTCCAAGAAAAAAATGCATGTCCGGAGGAAATCCGGGAAAAACTGTTAAAGAAGTATTCTGACACCGAAATTGATGAAGCCTATGCAGAAATGTGTGAACTGACACGCGAGGGTCTTTTGTTCACCGGCGATCTTTACCGTGAGGTGGCAAAGAACTGGAAGAAACAGGCGGTGGTTAAGGCGCTTTGCCTGCATATTGCGCACGACTGCAATTTGAGGTGTAAATACTGCTTTGCCGGCACAGGAGAATTTCATGGAACAAGAAGTCTGATGAGCGCCGAGGTCGGAAAGAAAGCAATTGATTTTGTGATTGCAAATTCCGGAAACCGGAAAAATATCGAGATTGACTATTTCGGCGGCGAACCGCTGATGAATTTCGGAGTGGTAAAGGAAATTACCGAATATGCAAAGGAAGCCGGAAAAAAGGCAGGCAAGAATTTCCGGTTCACCATCACAACAAATGGATTGCTTTTAAATGAAGATGTCAAGCAATATGTGAATGAAAATATGTCGAATGTTGTCCTGAGCTTAGACGGCAAAAAGGAAACAAATGACCGTATGCGTTATCGCGTAGACGGCAGCGGCAGCTATGATTCCATTGTTCCGAAGTTTTTGGATCTGGCAGAAAGCCGGAACCAGGATAATTACTATGTTCGCGGAACCTTTACTTCAAAAAATCTGCATTTTTCCGAGGACGTTCTGCATATGGCAGATCTGGGGTTTAAGCAGACCAGCGTAGAACCGGTGGTTGCACCGGAAACGGAAGATTATGCGTTAACAAAAGAGCATCTTCCGGTGATTTATGAGGAATATGAAAAGCTTGCGGAAGAATATGTCAAGCGCAGAAAAGAGGGACGACCCTTTCAGTTCTTCCACTTTATGGTCGATCTGGAACAGGGACCGTGCGTGATCAAGCGTCTGTCCGGCTGCGGCGCAGGAAATGAATATTTAGCCGTTACCCCGGAGGGCGATCTTTATCCTTGCCATCAGTTTGCCGGGCAGGAGGAATATAAAATGGGAACTGTGTTTGAAGGGATTACCCGGGAGGATCTCCGGGAAACCTTTGAGCGTTCTAATGTATACACAAAGCCGACATGCGAAAATTGCTTTGCAAAGTTCTATTGCAGCGGCGGCTGCTGCGCCAACGCGGTACAGTTTAACGGAGATATTAATTCGCCCTATGAGCTTGCCTGCGATTTTGAGCGAAAACGTGTAGAATGTGCCATCGCAATTGAAGCAATCAGAATGTTGGAGGAAAAGGAGGAATAGCATGGCAAAAGAGGCGGTAGAGGAAATTAAAAAGGCAGAGCTTGCGGCAAAAAAAGCCGTGGAGCAGGCGGAGCATGCCGCATCGGAGGAAATCCGAGAAACAGCAGACCAGATTTCGCAAATGAAAAAACAGCAGCAGGAGGAACTTCGCCAGGAGGCGGAAAATCAGCTTGCCGCGCAGGACGCAGAAATTCAGACAGTGAAGCGGCTGCACCAAAAACAGGTGGAGGAGGACGAAAAACGTCTTTATGAAACCTATCAGAAAAAACAGGAGGCAGCAGTGGAGGCTGTTCTTCAGAAATTATTTGCGTAAAGTTTGAAATGAGGTGATTGTTTGGCAATTATGGAAATGGACAGATTCACGCTCTACGGCTTCCATACCGAGCGGAAGGCTGTCCTGGAAACACTTCATAAAATGGAATTGGCGGAGATTACAAAAACGGATACTGACGCACTGGGATTGTCCCGTGCAGAAACTGCAAAACAGCTGTCCGGCTTTGAATCCTATCTTTCTTCCACCCAGCAGGCACTGGAGATTTTAAACCGGCATTGCCCGAGAAAATCCGGCATGTTTGATAAGCGTAAGGAGCTTTCGGAGCAGGATTATTCTATGAAGCCGGAGGAGGCAAATGAGAGGATTCAGATTGTTTATGAAATTCTGCGGATGGAAAAGAAAATTGCAGAAAATCAGGACAGTATCACGAAAATCCGCCAGAAACAAGCGGCATTAGCGCCCTATTTATCGCTGGATGTGCCGATGCAGTTTGTCGAAACAGTATCGACCAGGGCGAAAACCGGTACGCTTGAGGGAATGTGGACAAGCAGTCAGATTTGGGACAAGCTTCGTGAACAGGAGTTATCAGCTTGCTATTTTGAAATTCTGCAAAGCACAAAGCAGCAGACCTGTCTGTGGATTCTGTATCCCAAGGCGCAGGAGACGAAATTCCGGGAATTTTTCCGGGTGATCAATTTGCAGGAACCATCGTTTTCGCTTTCGCATCACACACCGCAAAAAAAGGTGGCGGTGCTGGAGGAGGCAGCGGCAGATTTAGAACAGAAAATTGCAGACTGCGAACAGAACATTAAAAAGCTGGATGAAAAACGGGAGCTTTTGGAGCTTTTCTACGATCATCTGATTCTCCGGAAAGAAAAGTATCAGGTGTTAGCAGAAATCGGCGTTACGGAAAATACGTTCATGATTGAGGGGTATCTTCCGCGGGCGCATGCGGCGAATTTCAAACGGGAATTGGAGCAGAAATTCCGAATCTACTTAGAAATTGAGCCGCCATCGGAGGATGAGGAAGTCCCGGTACAGTTTAAAAACGGTCCGCTGGTCGAGCCGGTCGAGTCGGTGACAGCAGACTACAGCATGCCCTCCAAAAACGATATTGACCCGAACCCGATTATGGCATTCTTCTATTATTTCTTCTTTGGCATGATGTTTTCGGATGCCGGATACGGACTTTTGATGATGATTGCCTGCGGTATTTTAGGGTTTAGCAATTTATTGGAGCGAAAGAAACGGTCTATGTTCCGGATGTTCTTCTTCTGCGGCGTTTCGACCACGTTTTGGGGTTTGATGTACGGAAGCTTTTTCGGCGACATGATCGCCACCGTTTCCAAAACCTTTGGATCGGGTCAGCTTGCGCTAAAGCCGATCCTGATGGATCCGGTTGCAAAGCCGCTGGAGCTTTTGATTTTGAGCGTGGCATTCGGATTGGTGCATATCCTGTTCGGACTGGGCATTAAGTTCTATATGCTGTGGCGGCAGGGTGACCGCGCCGGAGCAATCTTTGATGTCGGATTCTGGATTTTGGTGCTGTCCGGTGCAGCAGTCCTTTCGGTCGGCATGGGAATCGGCGTGGATTTGGTATTCAATATCGGAATCGGCATGATGATTGCCGGCGCTGCCGGACTGGTTCTGACCCAGGGTCGGGATAAGAAAAATATTTTTGCAAAGTTTTTCGGCGGTGTTTTAAGCCTTTACGACATCACAAGCTATGTCGGCGACATTTTGTCCTATTCCCGTCTGATGGCATTAGGACTGGCAACCGGTGTTATCGCGTCGGTGGTGAATGTGTTGGGATCGTTAGGCGGAAAGAGTGTTGTCGGTTTGATCAGCTATATTCTGATTTCCATTTTCGGACACACGCTGAATTTTGCCATTAACATGTTAGGTGCATATGTGCATACGAACCGTTTGCAGTATGTGGAATTTTATCAGAAATTCTATGAGGGCGGCGGAAAGAAATTTGAGCCGTTTGTCATGGATACAAAGTATTATCGGATTAAAACAAATCATTAAAGAAAGAAGGAATTAAAATGAATTACGGTATGGTATTTGCGTTGTTGGGTGTTGCGTTTGCAGTGGTATTTTCAGGAATGGGATCTTCCAAGGGTGTCGGCATTGCCTCCGAGGCAGCCGGTGCGGTGATTGCAGATGATCCGAGTAAGTTTGGTAAGCTTTTGGTGTTGCAGCTTTTGCCGGGTACACAGGGGCTTTACGGACTGATTGTCGGCGTTATGGTGATGCTGAATGTCGGGATTTTGGGCGGTGAGCCTGTTACCGATGCAGTAACCGGTTTACAGTATTTTGCAGCTTGCCTGCCGATCGCATTTGGCGGCTATTTCTCCGCAAAATCACAGGGCAGAGTTTGCGCAGTTGGTGTCAATCTGACCGCAAAAAGACCGGAGGAAAGCTCTAAGGCAATTGTTTCTGCATCCTTAATCGAGCTTTATGCTCTGCTTGGCTTTATCGTATCCTTCCTGCTCGTGATCAATATTAGATAAGTAAGGGGACGGTCAACATGAGTGGTTTAGAATTAATCACAAGTCAGATTCTGGAGGAATCAAAACAAAAATCGAATGAAATTCTGCAAAAAGCAAAAGATCAGACAAAGGATCAGTTTCAAAAGGCAGAAGCGGAAATGAAGGAGTATGCAGCCGGAAAGAGAGCGGAGCTTGAAAAAGAGCTTGACATGCGCAGTCAGATGGCAGAAAGCGATAAAAAGAGACTGGAGCGGCAGTCCCATCTAAAGGTGAAGTCCAAAGCAATTGATGAAGTTTTGCAAGAGGCAAAAAAACGCATCAAGGCTTTGCCGGAGGAGGAATACCGCAAGCTGATGGTGAAGCTGTTTTTGCAGTATGCCGAGGGCGGCGACTGCGAAATTGTGACCTCGGAGCAGGAAAAAAACCGCCTGGGAGAAAAATTTCTTGTGGCATGCTGCGAGGGCATGAAAAAGGGAAAGGCAGTCTTTTCAAAGGATTTGATTCAGACGGATGCCGGGTTTGTGATCCGGTATGGCAGAGTGGAGGAAAACTGCACCTTAGACGGCATTTTTGCCAGCCGGGAGCAGGAGCTAAGAGATACGGCGGCAGCATGCCTGGACGCATAGGAGAGGTGATTGTGTGAGAGATACGGAATACGCGTATGCAGTAGCATCGATCAAGGTTTTGGAAAATAAAATGCTTGGCACGCAGGATCTGGACGCACTTCTTGGTGCAGAAAGCTATGATGCGGCAAAAAAGCTCCTGTCCGACCGCGGTTATCAGGGAGCGGCAGAAAAGCCGTTATCCGAGGTGTTAAAATCCGAGCTGGAGCGCGCGTGGAATGCAGTCCGGGATGTTTGCCCGGCAGACGCGCCGCTGGACATTTTGCTTTATCAGAATGACTTTCATAATTTAAAAACGATCCTAAAGGCATGCTTTTCCGATACGGATTGGCGGCAGATGGTGAAAGAGCCGTCCATTGCAGGTCCGGAGGAAATCGAAAAAGCAGTCAAGGCAAGATATTTTGAAGATCTTCCGGACTTTCTGCAAGAGCCGGCAAAAGAAGCCTATAAGCTTCTGACCGAAACCTACGACGGACAGCTTGCGGAAATGTATTTGGATCGGGAAACGCTCCTGGCAATGCGAAAGCGTGCGGAAAAAGAGAAAAACGAATTTTTAAAGAACTGGACAGAAAAAAATATTCTGATTGCAGATTTAAAGATTGCCCTGCGTGCAAACCGCCGGGACAAAGCGTTTTTAGAAACGGCGCTGATTCCGGGAGAGTTAGCAGGAGACGGACTTTTCAGAGCGGCAGAGGAGAGCCGGGAGGCTGTTTTGGACTGGATGGCAGGAGCAGGATATCCGGCAGAGCTTGCAAGGGAGCATCCGGCGGCATTCGACCAATGGTGCAGTGCGTTTTTAATGGACGGACTTTCCGGCGCAAGAAAAAGCTTTTTCGGTTTTGAGCCGATTCTGGCATATCTGATCGGAAAGCAGGCAGAAATTCAGGCAGTCCGGATTATCCTGTCCGGCAAGCTGCATGGAGTGGAAGAAAAAATGATCAGAGAAAGGCTGCGTGAATTATATGTCTAAAATCGGTGTGATTGGAGATTATGACAGCATTTGCGGCTTTGCAGCGCTGGGACTGGACATTTATCCGGAGGAAACTCCGGCGGCGGCAGAGGAAACCTTAAAGCGGCTTGCAAAGGGCGACTATGGAATTTTGTATGTGACGGAGAATTATTTGGAGACGATGCAGGAGGTTGTGGCAGAATATGCCCAGAGAGAGCTTCCGGCAATCATTCCGATCCCGTCTGCAAGCGGCACAACCGGCTATGGAATCAGCACGGTGAAGCATTATGTAGAGCAGGCGGTCGGATCTGATATTATCTTTAATGGTTAAGACGAACGATAAGGAGTTATGTGCAATGAGCGATGGAGTAATCAAGAAGGTGTCCGGACCGCTGGTCATTGCGGACGGCATGCAGGATGCGAACATGTACGACGTGGTGCGCGTCAGCGAGTACGGACTGATTGGTGAAATAATTGAAATGCACGGCGCAGAGGCGTCGGTGCAGGTATATGAGGAAACCTCCGGATTAGGACCGGGCGGTGTTGTCCGGAGTACGGGAAGTCCTCTGAGCGTGGAGCTTGGACCGGGCTTGATTCAGAGTATTTACGATGGAATCCAGCGTCCGCTGGATGCCATTATGGAAAAGGCAGGAACAAATCTCCAGAGAGGAATTGACGTTCCGGCATTAAACCGGGACAATGTGTGGCATTTTGTTCCGGAGAAAAAAGCCGGCGACCGTGTATCCGGCGGAGATATTTTAGGAACGGTGCAGGAAACGGATGTAGTTCTGCATAAGATTATGGTACCGCCGAATGATTCCGGTGAGATTTTGGAAATTTCCGAGGGAGATTTTAAGGTAACCGATAAAATTGCGGTGTTAAAGACTGAACGCGGAGAAAAGGAACTGACGCTGATGCAGAAATGGCCGGTGCGTGTTGGCAGACCGTATCGGCAAAAGCTTTCGCCGGATGTACCTTTGGTAACGGGTCAGCGCGTAATTGACACCCTGTTCCCGATTGCAAAGGGCGGTGTCGGTACTGTTCCGGGGCCTTTCGGCAGCGGCAAGACAGTGGTTCAGCATCAGCTTGCAAAGTGGGCAGACGCGGATATTGTCATTTACATTGGCTGCGGCGAGCGCGGAAACGAAATGACCGACGTTTTGAACGAGTTCCCGGAAATTAAAGACCCGCGGACGGGAAAAACGCTGATGGAGCGGACAGTGCTGATCGCAAATACCTCCGACATGCCGGTTGCGGCGCGTGAGGCATCGATTTACACCGGTATCACGATTGCAGAGTACTTCCGCGATATGGGATATAGCGTGGTGTTATTGGCAGATTCCACCTCCCGGTGGGCAGAGGCGCTCCGCGAAATGTCCGGCCGTTTGGAGGAAATGCCGGGCGAGGAAGGTTATCCGGCATACCTGGGAAGCCGTCTGGCAGGCTTTTATGAGCGTGCAGGACGTGTGATTTCTTATGGCGACCGGGAGGGAGCGCTTAGTATTATCGGTGCAGTATCACCGCAGGGCGGAGATATTTCCGAGCCGGTTTCTCAGGCAACGCTCCGGATTGTGAAAGTATTCTGGGGCTTGGATTCCTCTCTGGCATACCGCCGCCATTTCCCGGCAATTAACTGGCTTAAGAGTTATTCCTTATATTTGGATATGTTAAAGGATTGGTATGAAAAGGAGATTTCTCCGGACTGGATGACGCTTAGAAACCGTATTATGACGCTTTTGCAGGAAGAAGCAGAATTAGATGAAATCGTGAAGTTAGTCGGCATGGACGCTTTGAATGCGCACGACCGGATGAAGTTAGAGGCGGCACGTTCCATTCGTGAGGACTACCTGCATCAGGATGCATTCCATGAAGTGGATACTTATGCGTCTTTGCAGAAGCAGTGCATTATGATGCGGTTAGTGTTGGATTATTTTGATCTTTCAATTGAAGCAATTGAAAAGGGAACACCGGTAACCCGGTTGATTGATCTTCCGGTGCGTGAGCGGATCGGCAGAATCAAGTATGTTCCGGAGCAGGATGTTCCGGGTGAATATGATCAGATTCTGCATGAGCTGCAAAAGCAAATCGGCGATATCAAGGAATAGGAGTGGAGAAGATGCCAAAGGAATATCGTACCATACAGGAGGTTGCCGGACCGCTGATGCTGGTTCGTGAGGTGACAGATGCAACCTATAATGAATTGGGTGAAATTGAACTGGCAAACGGCGAAATCAGACGTTGCCGTGTGCTGGAAATTAACGGAACGGACGCTCTGGTTCAGCTGTTTGAAAGCAGCGCCGGAATCAATCTTGCAGAAAGTAAGGTTCGCTTTTTAGGGCACGGCATTGAGCTGGGCGTTTCGGAGGATATGCTGGGAAGAATTTTCGACGGCTTGGGAAATCCGAAGGATGGACTGGGCGACATTCTCCCGGAAAAGCGCTTGGATGTCAACGGTGTACCGATGAATCCGGCGGCGCGGAATTATCCGGAGGAGTTTATTCAAACCGGTGTCAGCGCGATTGACGGATTGAATACCCTGGTGCGCGGTCAGAAACTGCCGATCTTTTCCGGATCGGGTCTGCCGCATGCAAACCTGGCGGCACAGATTGCACGTCAGGCAAAGGTTTTGGGTAAGGATGAGAAATTTGCTGTTGTTTTTGCGGCAATCGGAATTACCTTTGAAGAAGCAAACTTCTTTATTGAGGACTTTAAAAAGACCGGTGCAATGGATCGGACAGTGCTTTTTATCAACTTGGCAAACGATCCGGCAATTGAGCGTATCGCAACGCCGCGTATGGCCCTGACCGCTGCGGAATATTTAGCGTTTGACCTGGATATGCATGTTCTGGTTATCATGACCGATATTACAAACTATGCAGACGCGCTCCGTGAGGTTTCAGCAGCAAGAAAGGAAGTTCCCGGACGGCGCGGATATCCGGGTTATATGTACACAGACTTAGCGTCCTTATATGAACGCGCCGGGAGACTGCGCGGAAAGCCGGGCAGTATTACCCTGATTCCGATTCTGACCATGCCGGAGGATGATAAAACGCATCCGATTCCGGACTTGACCGGATACATCACAGAGGGACAGATTATCCTGAGCCGTGAACTTTACCGGAAAAACATCGCTCCTCCGATTGATGTACTGCCGTCCTTGTCACGTTTGAAGGATAAAGGAATCGGCAAAGGGAAAACAAGAGAGGATCATGCGAACACGATGAATCAGCTGTTTGCTGCGTATGCACGCGGTAAGGAGGCAAAAGAGCTGATGGTGATTCTGGGTGAGGCAGCGCTTTCGGAAGTAGACCGTCTGTATGCAAAGTTTGCAGATGAATTTGAAAAGCAGTATGTTTCTCAAGGGTATTACACCAACCGGACAATTGAAGAAACGCTTTCAATCGGATGGAAACTGTTATCGATTCTGCCGAGAAGTGAATTGAAGCGAATCAAAGACGAATATCTGGACGAGTATTACGGAAAATGAGGTGATGTCAGTTGGCACAATTGAATGTAAACCCCACGCGGATGGAATTGTCCCGACTCAAAAAAAGCCTTGCAACCGCCCTGCGCGGACATAAGCTTCTAAAGGATAAGCGTGATGAGCTGATGCGGCAGTTTTTAGAGATTGTGCGGGAGAATAAAGTTCTCCGCGAACAGGCGGAACAAAAGCTTCTGCGCGCCAATCAGTCTATGGCAATGGCATCTGCGGTGATGGGCAATGAAGTGGTCAATTCTGCACTTCTCATGCCAAAGCAGGGCGTTCGTCTGAATGTTGGTACAAAAAACGTGATGAGCGTGGATTTGCCGACCTTTGAAACCGAAACAAAATCGCAGAATCCGGAGGATATTTTCTCCTACGGTTATGCGTTTACAGAATCGGAATTGGATTCGGCAATCAGCGAGCTTTCCTCGGTGCTTCCGGAGCTTCTGCGGCTTGCAGAATGCGAAAAATCGGTGCAGCTCTTAGCAGCTGAAATCGAACGGACAAGACGCCGCGTCAACGCACTGGAATACGTTATGATTCCGAATTATGAGGAAACGATCCGGTATATCACGATGAAATTAGATGAAAATGAACGCGG
>CAKSJF010000070.1 GCA_934462945.1 uncultured Clostridia bacterium
CAACCGGTTCAACCCCGGTTGGAATGTACCGGGATCTGGTGCAGATGAACCAGAACGGCGAGATTGATTTCAGCGAGGTTACCACCTTTAACTTAGACGAGTACTATCCGCTTTCCGCAAGCAACAACCAAAGCTACCACTACTTTATGCAGGAACAGCTGTTCTCTAAGGTCAATATCGTACCCGAGCATACGCACATTCCAAACGGTGAGGCAAAGAATCCGGAGGAGGAGTGCGCCCGGTATGAGGAAATGATTCAGAAGCAGGGCGGTGTGGATCTGCAAATTTTAGGAATTGGTCAGAACGGACATATCGGCTTTAACGAACCGGATATGAACTTAAATTCTGTCACACATCTGACCGATCTGACAGAAAACACAATCGAGGCAAATTCCAGATTTTTTGCCTCCAAGGACGACGTTCCGAAACAGGCGCTGACCATGGGTGTCGGCACAATTTTAAAGTCTAAAAAGATTGTGCTTTTAGCAAGCGGCAGAGCAAAGCACCGCGTTGTAGCAGAGCTTTTAAATTCAGAAATCAACACAAACATTCCGGCAACCATGCTGAAGGTACATCCGGATGTGGTTCTGATCTGCGACAAAGAAGCCTATGCCAGCATGTACTTAGGAATTGATATCGGCGGGTCGGCAGTCAAATTAGGTGTCATTGATGAGGAAAACAATCTGATTTACAAGGACAGCATTCCCACCAAAATCGGAAAAAGCGGCGAAATTATCATGGACGATATAGCGCGCGCATGTAAAAAGCTTATCAAAAAATATCCTGTAGCGGCTGCAGGTGTCGGAACACCGGGCGTGATTCACGAGGATAAAACGGTTTCTGCTGCAAATCTGCCGTTTGACCATCTTGCAATCGGTGCAATTTTAACGAAAAAACTCGGAATTCCGGTCAGCGTGGACAACGACGCAAATTGTGCCGCATACGGAGAAGCTACGGTTGGCACAAAATCAAAGAATATGCTTATGATTACCCTGGGAACGGGAATCGGCGGCGGCATTATCATTGACGGAAAAATCTATTCCGGCATGCGCGGAGACGCCGGCGAAATCGGACATATGTGCATCATCCCGGACGGTCTTCCCTGCCCCTGCGGAAGTCATGGCTGCTGGGAACGCTATGCCTCCGTATCAGCTCTGATTGAGCAGGCGCATGAGGCAGCAAAAAAGCATCCGGACAGCATTCTGGCAAAGGAAATTGCAGAGCACCACGAAATGGTGGATGGAAAGATCTTCTTTTCAGCAATTGAACAGGGCTGCGATGTGGCAAAGAGTGTGTTTAATACATATCTCGGCTATCTTGCAATCGGCATCCGAAATCTGATCACAGTATTCCGTCCGGAGACAGTTGTCCTGGCAGGCGGTATCACGCTACAGGGAAATACCCTGTTAGAACCGCTCAAGGAAAAGCTGAAAACCGATATTCCGGTGATGATCTCAAAGCTTCAGAGCGATGCCGGAGTGATGGGCGCGGCGCTGTTAGCCGGGAAACGGTAATTTTTAAGGGATGTAAAATCTGATCTGTGATTTTACATCCCTTGTTTTTTACCAATATAATTTCCAGTCTCTTAAAAAGCGAATGAGCGCCTCCATGTAGAAGTAGTCACCCCAAATGTTGCATTCGTCTGTTCCCTCCCAGATGGAATAGGTAGAATGCAGCACTAAGCCGTTAGATTCCGGCTGATCTTTTGTGGTGCAGGTATCAATCAACGCATTCATCATCGACATTGCCGCATGCAGATATTCTTCACCGCAAATGCCCTGCCGGTATGCCTCTAAGATACCGCAGATAGTAATAGAATCGGACGAGCTGTCACGCGGCTGATCTGCACCGTCGGTAAAGCACAGATCCCAGTAGGCAATCCGGTCGGAGGGGAGATGATCCAAAAAATAATCGGTGACCCGTTCCCAAAGCGGCGGAATGAAATCTTCCTTCTGATAAATATAATTCAGCATTAAGCCATAAACGCCCCAGGACTGTCCTCTTGCCCAGGCAGAATCATCCGAGTAACCCTGATGCGTTTTTCCGTATTTAGGCGCTCCGGTTTCCGGATCAAAATAATAGGTATGATGTGTAGACGCGTCCGGTCGGAAAACCACACCTGCGGCAGTGTGCAGATGTGCATGTGCAATTTTTTTGTAAATCTCTTTTCCGCTCACCTCACTTGCCCAGTAAAGCAGGGGAAGATTTAAAAGACAATCAATAATCAGACGGTAATTGTCCTCCTTGCCCATTTCTCCCCAGGCTTGAATAAACTGTCCCTTTTCCTGAAATCGTGCAATCAGCTGATCGGCTGCTAAAAGCGCGGCTTTTTTTGCCTTTTCATTACCGGTCAGTTTATAGCCTGCCACACAGGAGAGGGAATAAAGATAACCCATATCATGATGATCTACATTTTCCTTATTGACAATCCGGTCGTAAAAACTATCGATTTCCTCCTCCGCAACCGTCCGGAAAATTTCTTCCCCGGTCATTTCATAGCAAATCCATAAAACTCCGGTATAAAACCCCTCCGTCCAGGAAACATTTCCGGTTTTCTGATAAACTCCGTTTTTGCTCGCCGTAGAGGGAAAGCCGCCGCGAAAATCCGGAATATGCGCACGCGTGCGATTAACCGCCTCCTGCATTGCCGCGGAAAGCTTTTCTTTTGTTAAATTCTGATAATCTGCAAATAATGTCTGATTTAAAAACATGTCTCTCACTCCTTTTTTCTTCATTGTAGCATAGAAAAAAAGAAAATAATATCAATTTTGTATGAAAAATATTGCGTTTTGTTCTTTTTTTTGATATACTAAAACTGAGGAGGAATGACTGTGGATGGCTATATCATAAAAAAACAAAATAGTACGGCAGTGTTTGACACACATTTGCATGATTTATATGAAATCAATTTTGCACTTTCTTGCGGAACACAAATTATTATCGAAAATCAAATTTACGAAACAAAGCCGGGAGAGGTGTTTTTGTTTCCTCCCTATGTGTTTCATCAATTAGATTCCAGAGGAATGCCCTATGAGCGATGGGTATTATTTTTTCGGAAACAAACGCTTTTAGCCGAGGCGCCGTCGCTTGCTCCGGCGATTGAGAATTTAAAAGTCCCCCGCGTGTTAAAGCTGACCGCGGAGCAAACAAATACCTTTTGCCGGCTTTTAGGGGAGGCAGAGGCGGAAAGCAGGAAAAACGATCCGCTTTCTCTTTTCCGAAATATCTGTGCACTCGGACGGATTTTGGTGTTCCTGGCGGAGACAGGAGAGGAAACGAAGCTTACATCCGAGAACGTTCCGCAAAATGAGATCGGCGCAGTGCTTGCCTATATCAGCGCACACTTAGCAGAACCGCAGGGTATTGACCTGCTTTGCAGACGGTTCTGTATGAGCCGCACAAAATTCTGTACGCTGATCCGGCGTTCTATCGGCATGAGCTATCAGGAATATCTTCTGCATCTGCGGCTTGCTAAGGCAATGGAATGCTTATCCGGCGGAATGTCTGTCACCGATACAGCAGAGCAAAGCGGCTTTCCCTCCTATGCAAATTTTATCCGGACTTTTAAAAAGCATGTGGGAGTAACGCCCTATCAATACGGAAAAAAAGGCAAATTTTCTGAAAAGATTGACAAATAAAGCCGAAAGAGTGTATAATAAAGAGAGAATATAGAAACAGAAGGTTAAAAACTATGACAGACTTTTCTCGTCTTTATGACATGCCGGATGCACTTTCCAGGATGAGCATGCCGGAATTATATCAGCTCGCAGAGGATATCCGTGCATTTTTGGTGCAGAATGTTTCCAAAACCGGAGGACATTTAGCGTCCAATTTAGGGGTTGTGGAACTGACCATCGCCCTGCACTGCGTTTTTTCCTTTCCGGAGGACAAGCTGATCTGGGATGTTGGGCATCAGTCCTATGTGCATAAAATTCTGACCGGGAGAGCGAGCCAGTTTCCGACGCTCCGGAAATTCGGAGGCTTGAGTGGCTTTCCGAAAACAAGCGAGAGCGCGTATGACTGCTTTAACACCGGACACAGCTCCACCTCGGTTTCTGCGGCTTTAGGAATGGCACGCAGCCGGGATTTAAAGGGTGAGCATCATCATGTTGCAGCCGTATTCGGAGACGGTGCACTGACCGGCGGCATGCTGTTTGAGGCGTTAAACGACGGCGGACATAAAAAAACGCCTTGTGTTCTGGTGTTAAACGACAATGCCATGTCCATCTCCAAAAATGTGGGCGCGATTGCCAAGCATTTGCGGAATCTGCGTTCAAAGCCGGGATATACAAAATCGAAATCCATTGTGGAACGGGGTCTTACCAAAATTCCGGCAGTCGGCGCACCGCTTGCCGATCTGATCCGAACCGTCAAGCAGAAACTGAAAATGCTGATTCTGCCGACCACCCTTTTTAACGAATTGGGTTTTGACTATTTAGGACCGATTGACGGGCATAACCTGGAAAATCTGATTTCTGCCCTGACGGTTGCAAAAAATTCGCAGCATCCTGTTGTGGTGCATGTGCATACCAAAAAAGGAAAGGGTTATTCTCCGGCAGAACAGAATCCGCAGGTATTCCACGGAATTTCCGGGTTTGATTTAGAGCATGCAAACGACTTTCCTGCACAGCCGGATGACTATTCCGCTGTTTTTGGAAAAACGCTTTGCGCCCTTGCAAAAGATACACCGGAGATTGTTGCCATCACAGCTGCCATGCCGAGCGGAACCGGGTTAATGGATTTTGCAGCGCAGTTTCCGGATCGGTTCTTTGATGTCGGCATTGCAGAGCAGCACGCGGCAACGCTTGCAGCTGGCTTTGCAGCAGGGGGTATGATTCCGGTTTTCCCGGTCTACGCGTCCTTTTTTCAGCGTGCATACGACCAAGTTCTGCACGATGTCTGCCTGCAAAATTTACATGTGGTATTCTGCGCAGACCGTGCCGGGATTGTCGGAGCAGACGGCGAAACACACCATGGCTTGTTTGATATTTCCAGCCTTTCTGCCATGCCAAATATGAGCATTTTAGCACCGTCCTCCTTTGAGGAGCTATCGGATATGCTTTCCTATGCAATCCTGGTACACAAAGGGCCTATCACAATTCGTTATCCGCGCGGCGGAACACAAGGTACCGCTCACCGTTCCTTTGCGTTCGGAAAAGCGCGCAAGCTTGCAGACGGAGAGGATATTACGCTTATTAGCTATGGAAGAATGGTTCCCACCGCAGAAAAGGTGACCGAGCAGCTTGCACGGGATGGGATTTTAGCAGAGCTGATCACACTTCCGACGGTTTGTCCTCTGGATCGCGAACAGCTTATATATTCGATTTCCAAAACCGGTGCGGCGGCGGTTTTAGAGGATCATGTAACAGAGGGCGGCATTGGTTCAGCAGTCGGAACACTGATTGCCGAGGAGGGACTTCCTGCAAAGCTTCTGCGCTTTGCGTTTCCGCGTGAGCCGATTGTGCAGGGGAGTATCCGGGAATTAGATCAGAAATATGGATTAGATGAGAAAACGGTGGTTTGTAAAATAGAGGAGTTTATCAATGAGCGAAAAAGTAAGGCTTGATGTTTTTCTGACTGAACACGGCTTTTTTGAAAGCCGGGAGCGTGCGCGTGCTGCCATTATGGCAGGGCAGGTCTATCTGGAAAATCAAAAATGCGATAAGGCAGGTATGCAGGTGAACCCGGAGACGGCAAAGCCGGAAATCCGCGGAGAGGGATTAAAATATGTCAGCCGCGGCGGCTTAAAACTGGAAAAAGCTATGGCAGAATTTCCGATCACCCTGACCGGAAAAACCGCCATGGATATTGGCGCGTCAACCGGCGGCTTTACAGACTGCATGCTGCAAAACGGCGCAGTCAAGGTTTATTCGGTGGATGTGGGCTACGGTCAGCTTTCCTGGAAACTCCGGCAGGATCCGCGCGTGGTGAATCTGGAACGCACCAACATCCGGTATGTAACACCGGAGCAGATCGGCGAGAAAATTGATTTTGCGTCGGTGGATGTTTCGTTTATCTCGCTCAAATTAGTGCTGCCGGTTGCATATTCGCTCCTTTCGGATGACGGCGAGGTGGCGGCGCTCATTAAGCCGCAGTTTGAAGCAGGCAGAGAGCAGGTTGGAAAAAAAGGTGTTGTGCGCGATATTGCGGTGCATTATGAGGTGGTGGAGCGTACCGTCAAAATGGCGCGCGAAATCGGATTTTATCCGGCAGGCTTATCCTTTTCCCCCATCAAAGGACCGGAGGGAAATATTGAATATTTGATTTATCTGAAAAAACAGCCGGTTGACTTTGAAATAACAGAAGAAAAAATCCGGGAAGTGGTGGACACTTCTCATAAAGCTTTGCAGGGAGGTAACAAATGAAACTGACAGACGATATGGTGATTTGCGGAAGCCGTGCAATCTGCCGATCCTATGCAAAAATCAATCTGACGCTGGATGTGCTTGGAAAGCTGGAAAACGGCTATCACGAGCTGGAATCTGTGATGCAGTCGGTCAATTTATTTGATTTGGTGATTGTCGATAAGGTTTCAAAAGGAATCCAGGTTTCCACCAATTTAAAATATCTTCCGAACAACGAAAAAAATATTGCCTACCAGGCAGCAAAGCTGTTTTTTGAAGTGACCGGAATCCGAGGCGGTGCAAAAATTCTGATCCGAAAAAATATTCCGGTTGCAGCCGGACTTGCAGGCGGCAGCGGAAATGCCGCAGCTGTTCTTGCCGCATTAAATCAGCTTTTCTGCGCTCCTTTGAGCCAAAGGGAACTTTTCACCGTTTCTAAAAAACTCGGCGCGGATGTTCCGTTTTGTCTGATGTGCGGAACACAGCTGACCACCGGAATCGGAGATGTGATGAAAC
This sequence comes from uncultured Clostridia bacterium, assembly GCA_934462945.1. Taxonomy (GTDB): domain Bacteria; phylum Bacillota; class Clostridia; order UBA1381; family UBA1381; genus RQCD01. The sequence goes on from CAKSJF010000070.1 coordinate 6,861, forward strand.
CGATTCGTCCGTTTCCAAAAAAGATTATTCTTTTGGTAAAGCCGCCGGTAAACATTCCAACGGCAGACATTTACCGGAAGCTGGATTCTGTACCGATTCCGCCGCATCCCAAAACTGCCGATTTTGTCGCAGCATTAGAATGCGGAAATATGGAGCAGGTTTATGCCTCTATGTTCAACGTAATGGAGGCGGTGACAGAAAAAGAGCATCCTGTTATTTCCGGAATCAAGGAAAAGCTCCGCAGAAACGGTGCAAAGGCAGCAATGATGAGCGGCAGCGGTTCTACAGTGTTCGGACTGTTTGATGACTATAAAAAAGCATTCCGCTCGCAGGAAAGCTTTTCACGAATGTATCAGGAGGTTTATTTAACCCATACAAATTAGCAAACCGGATGCCCTCAAAGAAAGTATGGATTATTCAGAATAATCCATGCTCCTTCTGGATGCCCGTATAAAAGTATAAAAGCGCACATTACTCATTGATTATGCAACAGAAATCACAGAAATCTAAATTTTTTAGAAATTTAAAAATTTTCAGATTTTCTCTTGACAAATCAGAAAAACCATGGTATACTAATAAGGTCATTGAATGAGGCCCGTTGGTCAAGCGGTTAAGACTCCGCCCTCTCACGGCGGCGACAAGGGTTCGATTCCCTTACGGGTCACCATAAAAGCCTTTCTTTTTAGAAAGGCTTTTTCCAAATGGTTCGGGCCTTTAGCTCAGTTGGTTAGAGCATCCGGCTCATAACCGGACGGTCCCGGGTTCGAGTCCCTGAAGGCCCACCATAACAATATTATCCGAACTCCTTTTGTTCGTGATAACAGCGAACCTCCGCAGCAGGAATTAATCTGCCGCGGAGGTTTTTGTTTTTTTGCAGCACATTTCAATTCCGATAACTGCCGATCATGCCGTCATCATTCTGATATACGCTTACCGTCGTCTGACCGAAGAAATGCTCCTTTTGTTCTGTCTGCAAAAATCCGTCGCCGGCGCTGGTGTAACAGGTCACATCACGATCGGTTACGAGATCGGCTACCCTTCTGTTTAATAAAATATTTATAGTGCAAATCGCTGAAAATCCACCCTGTTCATTGACGAAAACGAAAATGTATGATATGATTCAAAGTGGGTTTTTGTATTCGCATAACGACACATTCTGTCGGAAAATTGTCCGGCAAACCAGACGAAGAAAGGGGTTTGTTGAATAATGGATACAACAGCAATTTATAACGAGTACCTTTCGGGTGACGCGAAGGCTCTTGAAAAGCTTCTGGAGCTTTACGGTGACAAGCTGACGCTGTATATAAACGGATATGTAAAGAATCTTCACAATGCGGAGGACTTGCTGATAGAGGTTTTTGCATATCTTGTCTATAAACGTCCGAAGATTAAAAACAGCTTTGAAGGCTATATATATAAGGCGGCCCGGAATCACGCACTGATGTTTTTGAGAAAAGCGAAAAGACATATTCTTCTTACAGATGAAGAAATGAATTTTTGCATAGAAAATACATTTGAAGACGATATGTGGCTTGCACAGCGGAACAAACGGCTTTATGAATGTATGGAGCGCCTGCCGTCTGCGCAGAAAGAAGCTCTTTATCTTGTGTATATTGAGGAAATGAGTTATAAAGAAGCCGCTGCAATTTTAAGAAGGTCGGCAAAACAGGTGGATAAGCTGCTGCAGCTCGGGAAAAAAAATTTAAGACCTTTGCTGGAAACGGAGGGAATAAAAAGTGCGTTCAACGACTGAAAGGATGCTGCTTTTGAAAAAACGAACCGATGAACTGAAAAAGCGGCGCAAGTCAAAAAAACATATGCTTGCGGTCATCTCGTACTGTTCGTTTTGTCTTGCTTTAATCGCAGCTATATCGGCTCTTGTCTGTGATTTGAATTTTAACGGATTTGAGCAGATACCGCTGCCCGACGCCGCCGGCATTTTTGCAGACAAAGCCTTTGCCGGTTATGCAGTTGTAGGTATTTTGGCGTTTTTACTTGGCATTTCGGTAACCTTGCTGTGTGATATTCTGCATAAAAGAAAAAAAGAGAGGAACGAGGAAAATGACCGAGCTGACAGATAATCTTTTACAGCTTTTCTGTATTCTTATTTGCGGATGTCACTCCTGCATTGCAGCAGTACAAAGCAAAAGCTACAATCGTCTTTTGGTATCGCTTTTTTACCTGAGCTTCGGAATGGGGCTTGCCTATTGGATACTCTACCTGATATTGTTTGGCACCGCTCCGCTCGTATTCTGCGTTTCAGAGCTGAGCTGGACTGCTTCATATATTTTCCTTGCTCTGCGTCTTTATGCAGATATACCGAAGGAAAAGCAGAAAGAGAAAGCCGTTTTTTGGATTCTACCGGCATTTTCACTTGCTATGTGTATTTTCTTTTACACAAGAGGCAGCTATTTTGAGAACATCTTCATGGGAACGGCGATGGGAGTATGGGGATATTATGCAGTAAAAGGCATATATTTGGCAAAAATCCGAAACCGTTCCGGAAAACCCTTGATTTTTTATGCAGCCTTGTTTTTTTACACAGCTGAATATCTTTTATGGATTTCCTCGTATTTTATAACAGAAAGCGCCTTTGTAAACCCATATTATCTGGTTGACATATTGATATTGAATCCGGCTCTTATTCTGATAGCCGTTGCACAAAGCAGGGAGGAAAAGTTATGCCGTACAACATAGAAAATATATTTATATGTCTTGCAGCGCCGTTTTTAATCGCCGCACTCGGCACAAACACAGGCAATAGAAAAAACTACCTTTTTATTGTACTTGGCTTTGTTAGCTGTATTATATCAGCCTATCTGAATACATTTTTTTCGGCGCTTTACCATGCGCAGGGAGCAACCGCCGTATTGGAAATATCACCGGTTATAGAGGAAACCGTAAAGCTTCTTCCTCTTTTGTTTGGCTTGATTGTTTTTGAACTTCAGCCGAAGGAGGGCGGTAATATTATCTTTAATATTGCGGTGGGCTTTGCCACTTTTGAAAACGTTTGCTATCTTTTAGAAAACGGAACGGGCAATCTGTTTTATCTGTTTATCCGCGGCTTCTCAACCGGAGCTATGCATATTACCTGCTCCTTTATCATCGGAGACGGACTCAGGGTATTCCGCCGCCCCGCCGCACTAAGGGCGGCAGGTATTTTCGGACTGTTATGCGTTGCAATTACCTTTCATGCAACGTTTAATATGCTTATGAAAACTGATGGAATGATAAAGCAGCTGGGTTATGCCATTCCGATTGTCTCCTGTATTATTCTGCTTCTTCTGAAAGCCCCCTTCAGAAAATTGACCGCTTCAAAATAACTTTGTTTTATACAGACCGGTAAAAAATCCGGTCTTTTTTTGTTTTTAAAGGGGGAATTTTATCTTTTCAAGCACCTATATAATAAAAGAGCAAATCAAGGAGGTGTTTGAGATGAAATCCAATGCAGAAAGAATGAGCTTAATTCTTGCCCAGGCAAAAGAATTAAAAAAGTGCAGGATTACAAAAAAGCTGAATTTCTGCAAAACAGCAACCGTCGTGTTTTCCGTTCTTTTGCTGTGTTGTGCCGCATCTTTTCCGGCATCGTACAAAAGCACGGCGGTTGCCGGTTACTGCGGTGCAATTCTGCTGATAGACGGAATGGGCGGATATGTACTGACAGCCGTTGTGACATTCATAGCCGCAACGGTGATTACCGTTATTTGTATCAAAATTAAAGACAGGAGGAACAGAAAATGAACAAAAAAATACTATCGGTGATATTATCACTTTGCATCATCATTTGCGCACTGCCGCCGAATATTCTTGCGGCGCCCGAGCAAAACGAAACGCTTACCTTTGAAGTAAACGGCCTAAAAACGCTTCTTCTGCAAAACGATTACATAAGCTTTTATTTCTACGATTTTCGGTATCAAACCTATACGGCAACGGTTCCGAGGGCAATCGCAAAGGAAACAGGCGAGGTTTTTACACAGGATCTTCAAGCCCCCGGCTGCGAATTTAATGTTTATACCGGCGGAGGAAATAAGAAGACAACCTATCCGTCTGTCACACTGCAAAAGGCGGAGTTTGTGTCCGAAACGCCGAACGGGAAAAATACCGCAATTAAGGCAGACTACAACATGGACATAGGTCTGTACGATATTCCCGGAACTCCGCACGGCACAAGAATACCGGCAAAAGTAACGGTTTATCACGAGCTTGTATGTCTTGACAAAAAGGATAAAACGGCTTGGGGCGTTTTGACAACCGTTGGGGATATACAAATGAACAGAGATGCTTTATTCGGACATGATTTTTACTTTGAGTGGTGGTATGTGATAAACAGTTTCACCGGAATGGGTCACGGTGAAACCGCAAACAGCCCCGGAGGCCCGGCGATTAAGATGGATCGCACAACAGTAACCGAAAGCGGCGAAAAAACAACGAAAAGTTCGGTTGTAACAGGCAAAATCGATGATATGTCAACAAAGCACGTTCCAAAAGGGTATACCTTGTGGGGCGATATAGACGGCGTTTATGTTAATGAGATTTATACAGACGCCTATCCGTGGGCAAATCCGTTTGTCGGTCTGTCCGATTACTACGATAAGTTCGATATTGTGTACTGCGGAGATACTCCGCTGCGTGTAAGTCTGCCGCAGGCAGTTACCGTGAAGCCACACGATTTCCCTGTTCTTACATGGGTGGAAAGCAGAAGCCATGTCGGCTTTGACATTGACGGAAATACGGGAATGTCGATCGGTTCGCAGTATCTGTGGGGTTATCGCGATCTGAAAACGTTGAGCGAGGAGCTTCCCACCAAGCCTGACGAAATATCATCAAGCTTTTCCGCAAAGCGTCTTGCGGCGTTTGAGTCAAACGGCGCAATTACCGTTGAATACGTTTCGGATGACGCTGCGCTTGAAAAGCTGAAAAAGAAATACAATTCGTCCCCCGTTGCGCAAATCGGCGGAGAGTATGAAAGTACAAACGGCTCTTCCTTTGTGTTTACGGACGGCGCGGCAATGCTCACTCCTTCCGTGACGGCAACATGGAACAAAAATGCCGGCGGAAAGCTGATTATTCACAAGGACGGACGTATCGAGCAGCACGGCATTCACCTGAACACTCCGTCGTTTAAATTCTATCAGCCGAGCGGCGGTGCGGAAGGTTCTTTAAAAATCACACTTTCAAAAGAAGGTTTTACATTTGATATTGAGCCGGATAAAAACGATGCAATCATTTATGTTGATATTCCGTATGCAACGGCAAAGCTGGAAAAGGCGTCTGCCGATGCAAGCGGCAACCTCATTTTCAACGGCGAAAT
>CAKSJF010000071.1 GCA_934462945.1 uncultured Clostridia bacterium
AAGATTGCCGGCTACGCACACGAGCAGGGAAAGGCGTGTATTATCTGAGTGAACAAATGGGATGTTGTGGAAAAGGACAGCAAAACAATGAATGCATTTCGGGAACGCGTCCGTGAAGCCTTTGCATTTATGTCCTATGCACCGATTCTCTTTATCTCTGCAAAAACCGGGCAGAGAGTACAGAACCTTTTAGGAGAAATCAAGCTGGTAAATCAGCAGCACAAACGCCGTATTACCACCGGCATGCTAAATGATATTTTAAATGAAGCAATGGCAAAGCAGCAGCCGCCGTCTGACAAGGGAAAGCGTTTAAAAATTTACTACGCAACCCAAGCCTCCGCCGCGCCGCCAACCTTTGTATTGTTTGTCAATTCCAAGGAGCTTTTTCATTATTCCTATCTGCGGTTTATCGAAAACCAATTCCGTGCCGCTTTCGGTTTTGAGGGAACACCAATTCACTTTATTATCAGAGAGAAAAAAGGGAAATAGATCATCAGGGGCGATCCGTTTTGAATCGCCCCTGATATGCCTATAATGCACTTTGTGTATCATTCGGATCTCCATTGATTGCAAGATCATATGCGTGCGACCAATCCAGTCCGCGGTATTGGGCTGCACGCTCGTCCTTTTCAATAAAATCCATCAGCAAATCAAGCATTTCCTTTGTCCAGGTATTTTTATCAATTTGCGCCGTTGTAAACTTATTCAGTGTGATCATTTCAAATCCAAACAAGTCCTTCACCTGTGTCTTTGCGGCACCGCCGACAACCTCCTCCACCAGATGGCTCGGAATAAACAGAACTCCGCCGCCTGCTCCAAACACGATATCGCCCGGCAGACAGATTGCATTTCCGATTCTGGTTGCCGTGTTATAGCCCGTCATAATAAAATCACGAATTGGTGTCGGATCAATCCCCCGGTAGTACACTTGTGTGTTCTCCACCTTCTCCATCTGCTCCGTATCGCGGATTCCACCCCAGATCACAGCGCCGCCATTTTCGTTTTTTGTTTTATTTTTCAGAGCAGTGGTAAGATTACCGCCTAAAAATGTTCCCTTGTAAATTTTATCGTACATATCAATCACCGGAACATCCCCCTCCTGGAGATTGTCAATCACCCACTGATTATAAGTACCGGTTCTGTTTTCACTTTTGCCGATTTCTTTCACAACCTCGTCCAGATCAGGACGGTAAGGACAATAGGTCGCCGTTACCGCTCTGCCGATCAGCTTTCTGCCATCATGATGCAGCGTGTGAAACCGCCCCTCAAACTGACTTTCATACCCTTTCACAAAGATCGGTTTCCAAACCTCCTCCAGTGTAAGTGTTTTCAGTGCCTTTAAATACTGATCATCCACCTTCGGTCTGCCGTCAGCAAACCGTTCGCCTTTCCATTGCGGCGTGAGCGCTATGATCTCGTCTCTGTCATTAAAACGCATATCTACAACCATTCCTTTCTGTGGTAAGACCTAAGTCTGAAATAAAATCACTCAGAGTGCTGCTTTGCAGCGAGTGGATGAGCCCGAGTCCAAATTTTTAATTTGGGAACGAGTAGCCATGCAACAGCGTTCTGAATCTTTGATTTAGGTAACGCCACTGCTCTGTACACGGTACCGCCCCGAGCAAAAAGCTGTGCTATGGGCGATTTTATTCAGACTTCATTCCTCCTGTATTTTTTGTCATCAATTTCTTATACGTCTTGATAAATTTCTTTATCTATGCTATAATTGTAGCATAAAGATTGAATGAAATCATCCATTATCTTTTTTATTTTATCCACTATTTTTTGATTGCGAGGATTTTATGCGATATGATGAAAATGTATTAACCGACCAAACAGGAAAAATGCTTTTAAGAAGTTTCTGCTCCACTGTACCGGAGGGTGACCGGAAATTCTGGGAGCATCATCATGCCGAATGCGAGCTTTCCACCGTATTATCCGGCAGCGGAATCTACCGGGTGCAGGGACAGGACTATTCCTTTTCTCCGGGTGATGTTTTTCTGTTCCACGGCGAGGAGGTACACTGCCTCATGAAAGTCTCCGGGAGCTTTTCTCTTTTAAATATCCGGTTTGAGCCGCGGCTTTTATGGTCAGACGCAGACGAATTTGCCGCGCTGCAAATTTTATTTGCCCGGAATGACCGTTTTGAAAACCGGATTGATTCCAAAAATCCGAAAACAGCATGGCTGCACGATGAAATCATCGCCCTGCACGAGGAACTAAAGCAACAGCAGGACGGATTCCGGCTGATGACAAAATACAAGCTATATGCCATGCTGATTACCTTAGTCCGCAGTTATCACTATGTAGACCGGAATGCGGATTACATGCGTTTTCAGGGGACGGTACAACCGATGGAGCGTGCGCTTTCCTATATGGAAGAAAATTTAGACAAACCTATACGTTTAGCGGACATTGCCGCGGAGGCTGCCATGTCACCGGCATATTTTTCGGTCATGTTTAAGAAAATGAACGGACTGACCCCATGGGAATATCTCTCCATCAAGCGTGTAGAGCGCGCGATTTCTCTGTTAAAAAGCAGCAATCAAACAAAGCTGGAAATCGCACTTTCGTGCGGATTTTCCAGCTCTTCAAATTTCTATAAAATTTTTAAACGCATCACCGGGAAAAATCCGGGAGACTATCAGCTATAGATCGTTGCGCACAAGATCCTCATAGCTTTCACGTTTAATGACCACTCTTGCCTTGCCGTCTGATACTGCCACAACTGCCGGGCGCGGAATCCGGTTATAGTTGGATGCCATAGAGTAGTTGTACGCACCAGTGGCAAGCACCGCAAGTGTGTCTCCAACTGCTGTCGGAGAAAGCAGCAGATCCTTTGCCAACAGATCGCCTGATTCGCAGCATTTTCCGGCAATCGTCACTACCTCGGACGGCTTTTCGTCCGCATGATTTGCCACCACTGCCGTATATTCTGACTGATAGAGAATGTAGCGCGGATTATCGCACATACCGCCGTCCACCGAAACATATTTCCGGACATTCTTAATATCCTTAATACCGCCGATGGTATAGAGGGTGATTCCGGCAGATGCCACAATCGAACGTCCCGGCTCCATATAAATTTTCGGAAGCTTCACACCGCGCTTTTCCGCCGTCTCCTTTACCACCTCGGAAACATGCTGAATATACTGATCATAGGCGATCGGATCGTCCTTTTCGGTATACATAATGCCATAGCCGCCGCCCAGATTCAGCTCGTCAATCTCAATTCCAAGCTGTTCTTTTAAATCCCCGATCAAATCCATCATCACCTCTGCCGCCTTGCAGAACGGCTCAATCTCGAAAATTTGCGAACCGATATGACAATGCAGACCCGTGAGTTTGACATTATGCATGCCAACCGCTTTTTGAATCAGGTCAAATGCTTCTCCGTTTTCCAGAGCGACACCGAATTTGGAATCAATCTGCCCGGTTTGGATAAAGCTGTGGGTATGCGCGTCAATTCCCGGCTTGATCCGGAACATAATTTTCTGCACTGTTTTATGCTTTGCAGCGATAGAATCCAACTGTTCCAGCTCATAGAGATTATCCACCACAATATGTCCCACATGATTCTCTACCGCCATTTCCAGCTCCTCTGCCGTTTTGTTATTGCCATGGAAACAGATTTTCTCCATCGGAAATCCGGCTTTTTGTGCTGTGAAAAGTTCGCCGCCAGACACAACATCCAGTCCTAACCCTTCCTCTGCTGCCAGCCGGCACGTCCAAAGAGAGCAAAATGCTTTGTTTGCATACAGCACCAGTCCGTCTCCGTAATACTTCTCCATCGCATTTTTATACATCCGGCAGTTTTTCCGGATCAGATCCTCATCCATCACATAGAGCGGTGTTCCGTATTCTTTTGCCAGATCAACGGTATCCAAGCCGCCAATCGTCAGATGCTTTTTTTCGTTAATTCCCAAACACTCTGATACAAACATTTCTTTTGTCTCCCTTCGCTAATACAATGATTATGTTAAAAAAGGATGTAAAAAAGTGTGCAGAACGGTCTGTGCCTTTTTTACATCCCAAAAATATCTATGCTCCAACCTTTTCCGTTCCCTGATGAATCATCTTAGGCGGTGTTCCCTGATTGATGGAATCAGCCGTTACAACGCATTTTACAATTTCCTCATCTGACGGAACATCGAACATTGCATCGGTCATTGTTTCCTCAATGATAGAACGCAGTCCTCTTGCGCCGGTGTTACGCTTGATTGCTTTGTCCGCAATCGCCTCTACCGCCTCCGGCTCAAATTCCAGCTCTACCCCATCCAATTCAAACAGTGCCTGATACTGCTTTACAAGCGCGTTTTTCGGTTCGGTCAGAATCCGGACAAGCGCCTCACGATCCAGCCGATCCAGCTTTGCAATCACCGGCAGACGTCCGATAAATTCCGGGATCAAGCCGAATTTCAATAAATCCTCGGGTGCAACCTGAGAAAGCAGCTCGTTCATATTCTCGCCCTTTTTCTCAGCAATTTCTGCGCCAAAGCCTAATCCCTTTTTCCCGACACGCGCGCCGATAATTTTCTCAATTCCGTCAAATGCACCGCCGCAGATAAAGAGAATATTTGCCGTATTGATCTGAATAAATTCCTGATGCGGGTGTTTTCTGCCGCCATTGGGCGGAACGGACGCAACTGTCCCCTCCAAAACCTTCAATAATGTCTGCTGTACGCCCTCGCCGCTGACATCTCTGGTAATAGAAACATTTTCAGATTTTCTTGCAATTTTGTCAATTTCGTCAATGTATATAATGCCCTTTTCCGCCGCCTCTATGTCATAATCCGCTGCCTGAATCAGCTTTAAGAGAATGTTCTCCACATCCTCACCCACATATCCGGCCTCAGTCAGCGTGGTTGCGTCTGCAATTGCAAACGGAACGTTCAGCATTTTTGCCAGGTTCTGCACTAAAAAAGTTTTTCCAGAACCGGTTGGACCCAAAAGCAGAATGTTGCTTTTCTGCAATTCCACATTGTCGGTTTTTTCTCCGTAACGGATTCTTTTATAATGATTATACACAGCCACCGAAAGGATTTTCTTTGCAGCCTCCTGACCAATGACATAATCATCTAAGAATGCTTTGATTTCTTTCGGTTTCGGAAGCTCTGAGATATCCAGATTGGGTTGGGAATGCTCAAAATCACCCTCCATAATGCCATTGCATAAATCAATACACTCATTACAGATGTACACGCCCGGCCCGGAAATCAGCCTTTGCACTTCATCTTCACTTTTTCCGCAAAAGGAGCAGCGAAATTTTTTTGAATCGTCTGATTTTGCCATGTTACTCCTCCATTCTAAAGATACGAAAGCGCGTATTTCGCCCTGAAACGGGCAAAATACGCTGAAATTCAGAAATTATTTTCTTTTTTCAAACACTTCGTCCACCAGACCGTAAGCCTTTGCCTGTTCTGCTGACATAAAATTATCACGCTCTGTGTCTGCCATAATGACATCTAACGGCTGTCCGGTGCGTTCGCTTAAAATCTCATTTAAGTGATGCTTCATCTTCACCAGACGCTCTGCATGGATCTGAATATCTGTTGCCTGACCCTGCATACCGCCCAAAGGCTGATGAATCATGATTTCACTGTTCGGGAGCGCATAGCGCTTTCCCTTTGTTCCTGCCGCAAGCAGGAATGCACCCATACTTGCCGCCATACCAATACATATTGTGGATACATCGCACTTTATGTATTGCATCGTATCAAAAATTGCCATTCCAGCTGTTACCGAGCCGCCAGGACTGTTAATATACAACTGAATATCCTTTTCCGGATCCTTTGCCTCCAGAAAAAGCATCTGTGCAACGATCAGGCTTGCACTTGCATCGGTTACCTCTTCCCCTAAGAAAATGATTCGATCTTCAAGCAGCCGGGAGAAAATATCGTATGAACGTTCTCCTCTTCCTGTCTGCTCCACAACCATAGGTACTAAACTCATTTGCAACCTGCCTTTCCGCAGTGATTATTTGATCACCGCATTGTCTATCATCATATTGATTGCCTTGGTGAAAATGACTTCTCTTTCGATATTTTCAAGATCATCCGCAGTTAAATACTCTTTCAGCTTATCAGCCTCCATGCCATACTGCTTTGCCATCTCGTCGATCTTTTCAGCCTTTTCATCCTCGCTTGCTTCCAGCTTTTCTTCCTTGGAAACTGCGTCAATTACCAGCGATACGCGCACCTGCTTTTCAGCCTGCTCGCGGAAATTCTCTCTCATCTGCTCCTTGGTGATGCCGGTATACTGCATATACTGCTCCATCGTCAAGCCGCCCTGATAAGAAATTCTCTGCGCAAAACCTGCAACCATCCGGTCGATCTGTGCTTCAATCATAGCAGCCGGAATTTCAACCTCTGCATTCTCACATGCCTTGTCAATAACAGCATTTTCGATTTCAGCCTTTGTTTCACGTTCTGCACGCTCCTCCAGCTTCTTTCTGATATCTGCCTTGTATTCCTCTAAGGTGTCGAACTCGCTGACTTCAGATGCGAAATCATCATCCAGCTCCGGATATTCACGCTTTTTGATCTCGTGAACCTTTACCTTAAACATTGCCGGCTTACCTGCTAAATCTGCTGCATGGTATTCCTCCGGGAATGTTACGTTCACTTCCAGTTCATCATCCGTTTTTGCGCCGATCAACTGCTCCTCAAAGCCAGGAATAAAGCTGCCGGAACCGATCTCCAGATCATATTCCTCTGCCTTTCCGCCCGGGAATGCAACACCGTCTGAGAAGCCCTCGAAATCAATCGTTACAATATCGCCGTTTTCAGCTGCGCGATCTTCCACTGTGATTTCACGCGCATTCTTCTTCTGTGCGTCCTTCAACTGTGCCTCAACGTCCTCATCAGATACAGTATGCTCAACCTTTTCAATTTCTATACCCTTATAGTCGCCAAGCTTTACCTCCGGTCTGGTAGTCACTAAAGCAGTCACCACGATCGGCTCACCCTTTTTGATTTCCTCCACATCAATCTCCGGACGTGCAACTGCATCTGCACCGGATTCCTTCAATGCTTCCTCATATGCCTCCGGCAATACAAGATTCAAAGCGTCCTCATAGAATACGCCCTCTGAATAGTATTTCTCCACCATTGCACGCGGAACCTTACCCTTCCGGAAACCCGGAACACTAATCTTTTTTACATTTTTTAAGTAAGTTTTCTGTACAGCGTCCTCAAACTTGTCAGCCGCAATTTCAAATGTCAGCTTCACAAGATTCTTCTCTACTTGCTCTGATTTTACAGCCATCCTGTAAATCCTCCTCTATTGTTAATTAATTATATGATACATTTGTACCATTATTACATCATACTATTATATCATATTTTTTCAAAATTTCAATGGTTTTTTCAAAAAATTAATAATTTGTTTGAAATTCTGCCGATTTTTCCCCAAATTTCAGTCGATATTTCTATACCCCTCGTCCGGCACCCCCGAAAGATGCTCAAAACAGAATGTGCGATAATACGCTTTGACTGTTACCCGGCAAAGAGCATCCGCCTTGATAGACCCGCAAAAACTGCCACACGGTTTTATGCTTTCTATAAAGCCTTGAAAAAATAGCATTGTCTGAAATTCTGGAGCAATGTAAAATGAGCAAATCCACCTTCTGCCGCAAACCTCGTGAATACCGGTTTCAAAAGAAAAAAGACTCCCTCTCCCCCAAACATCTGAAATTTTTAAAAGAAGTTTTAATAAAATCATTGACTTTCTGCTGCTTGTATGCTATAATATGTATGTTTCTGCGGATGTAGTTTAGTGGTAAAACTTCAGCTTCCCAAGCTGACGTTACGGGTTCGATTCCCGTTATCCGCTCCAATCAAAAGAACCGCGTGTTTGCGCGGTTTTCTTATTTTTCTTAGGTTTTATACGGCTTTGCAGGGCTTATTTTTGATTTTGCAAAGGGTAAAAAATGTAATCAAAAACCAAATAACAGGCAAAAATTTAACATGAAAAATGAATACGATAAGCACTTAATATGAGAAAAGCCCCTCACTATTTTTACGGTGCGGAGCTTTCAATTGAAACATAATAATTTTTGAAAGAAATGTATTGACAAAACAGGGGTTTTGTGGTATGACAGCGTTTAGGGAAAATGCATAAGCACCAACCCATACATAGAGATCACCCTGCACGGCTGTTTTTAAGGGGAAAAATAGCCGGGTGGGGTGGTTTTTTTGCTGAAACTTATTGCAATCACAATTTGCTTTTCAATCCAGAACTACCAATATATTTTATACAATCAGAATTCTGCGGTACTGCCTGTCAAGGCAGAAATTTATCTTTTTTGGACAGTATTTATTGTTCGTAATATTTGTCATATATCATTCATTTTTTTTGATAATTTGTAATGAAAGCGTAACGCAGAAATACTTGACAAAGCGTCCAAAATCGTGTAAATTGGAATCAGGAAATGTATCCGAAAATTTAAGTCAAAGGAGCGGTTGAAAATGAAAAAAAAGAAAATGATTGCGGTGATGGTGGCTTTTGGGATGTTGCTGTCTGGAACAGCTTTGGCAAATGGAATTTTGCCGAAAACAGATTCTGTGACAGTGTTTGAACAGGGAACGAAAGTGGAACTTTCAGACAAAGCCTTTGTGACGGATGGGGAGATTTATCTTCCGGTGCGCGAACTTTTGAAAGGAACAGGATCAAAAATTGTATGGAATGAGGATCGGACGCTTTCAATTGAGCATGAGTACAAAAATGATGTTTTGGATCAGGCTGTTCTGGGTGCGGTTGATTTTGCGATTGACAACAATCTCTATCGCATGCGGGATGCGGAAAAGGGCGTCTGGAAAACATATCAGCTGAAAAATGCGCCGCTTTTAGTGGACAGCAAAACCTATGTTCCCTATGAGTTGGTAAAAAAGATGAATGAGAAAATGCGCATAACCAACGGAATTGAGGTTGTGATCGGTGAGGCTGACGAGGAGCTTTTAGAAAAGTCGCTCGCTTGGGCAGACGGCTTAAAAACCCGTGACGGAAAACCGCGTTATGAGATGATGACAGAGGAAATGCAGAAAAAATTTATTGAGGAGCAAAAGGCGTATACCGGTGATGAGGATTGGAATTATGTGATCGGCTATTCCAGCCCCTGGACGATTTCATGCGATATTATGATTTTTGATCATTGTGCATGGATCACTTACAATCAGACTGACAGTTCACCGGAAACCTATATTTATCAGGAAAAACTCATCTTTACAAGTGAGGATGGGCGGGGGCAGGTTGTGTCCGCTTGTGAGGAAATTCCGACAGAAAACACACCGGAGGTTTGTGCTTATATCAGAGGTCTTGACGGTAACAAAATCACACTTGATTTTGCAGAATGGATTGACAGCAATGACACGGAACGGATTGCTGAGTTAAACCTTTCAGAGGAGCAGGATTTCCCGAACGGGTTCTATGTTTACAATCCGGAAGAAACGACGAAGGAGTATCAGCTGACAAAGGATACTCTCTATACTTTTATTGATTGGAACAGAGAATTCAGCAATCCGGACAGCGATATGTTCGTATATACAAACGATCTGGAAACCTTTACAAAGTATGTAAACAGCTATGAGAATGCAACGCCAGGTATGCCATTTTTCTTTGAGCTTGAGGGAGATCAGGTTTGGAGCGTTACAGAACACTATCTCCCGTAAATGAAATATTATCTGTAGAATATCAGGCAGGGCGAAATCAATCGCCCTCTTGGTATCATAGCAAGCAGGACGTAACTTCTAAAAATCCCCCTTTCTCTGCAATAAACCAAAAAGACCGTGCAGATTTCGGCAAATTAAAAAAACACAAAAAACCGCAAACACTCTAAACTGCAAGATATTATTATTTTCTTGATTTTTAAGCTACCCCAAGTATATCATGCTCAAGGGGAGGAATTCTATGAAGTATATCACGCTGGCTTTGCTTACAGTTTTGAAAACGATCTTAGATATACCGCTTCCGGGCATTCTATAAATGTGGGAAAGTTCTCACTTGTTCTTCACCGAAAAGTATAGGTGTGGGTGAAAATGAAAAGCAAAAATTTTGTTGTAGATATTTAACAAAAAATTTAAATTTTATTGACTGCCTATCATTAGTGTGCTACAATGAATTTAAGAATTTTATAGAATTTTCCAATATTCAAGACCTATACTTTTCAGAGGGGAAATTAAAATGAAAATTAAAATCAGATTTTTGGCTTTGGTAACCTTGTTTGTAATATTGCTCTCCGCTTATATGACGAACGTTAGTGCTGCATCAAGCGGCACCTGCGGTGACAATTTAAACTGGGAGTTAGACAACGGAGTGTTGACGATAAGCGGATATGGAGAAATGTATAACTACGCAGGTAATAAAGCCCCATGGGAAAAAGAGTCAGTCAAAAATGTTGTAGTTTCATACGGTGTCACATCGATTGGTGATTATGCGTTTTGGGGCTGCAGCAATCTTACATGCGTGACAATACCAAATAGCGTTACATCTATTGGTGATTGTGCGTTTGTTATGTGCTTCAGTCTTACAAGTTTGACCATACCGGATAGCGTTACATCAATTGGTGATCATGCGTTTTCCTCCTGCAGTCTTACAAGCATGACAATACCGGATAGCGTCACGTCTATTGCGTGGGGTGCGTTCTGGGGCTGCAGCAATCTTACATGCGTGACAATACCGGATAGCGTTACATCTATTGGGGGAAATGCGTTTTCCGGCTGTAGAAGTCTTACAAGCGTGACAATACCGGATAGTGTCACATCTATTGGGTATGGGGCATTTCAAGACTGCAGCAGACTTACAAGTGTGAAAATACCGGATGGTGTTACATCTATTGGAGGCAGAATATTTCAAGATTGCAGCAATCTTACAGATGTGACAATACCGGGTGGTGTTACATTGATTGGTCATTATGCGTTTTCCGGGTGCAGCAGTCTTACAAGCTTGACAATACCGGATAGCGTTACATCTATTGGGGAGGGTGCGTTTTCCGACACAGGATACTATAATGAATCTTCAAATTGGGAAAATGGTGTACTCTATATCGGGAATTGTCTTATTGGTGCGAAGAATACAATATCTTGCACGATAAAGGATGGAACAAGGCTTATTGGAGATTCAGTGCTTGAAAACCACAGCAGTCTTACAAGCGTGACAATACCGGGTAGCGTTACATCTATTGGGATGGATGCATTTTCTGGCTGTAGCAGTCTTACAAGCGTGACAATACCGGATAGCGTTACATCTATTGGGGGTAATGCATTTTACAACACAGGATACTATAATGAATCTTCAAATTGGGAAAATGGTGTGCTCTACATCGGAAATTGCCTTATTGCTGCGAAGAAGGATACAATATCTTATTGTGCGATAAAGGATGGAACAAGGCTTATTGGATCTTTAGCGTTTAGAGACTGCCGTGCTTTAGAATGGGTTGTACTTCCAGATCATATCAGTAATATAGATGATGCCGCATTTGACGGATGCGATAATTGTGTTTTATATTGCGCAGATAACAAATATGTCGAAGATTATGCAGCCAAGCACTCTTTGGGCTATGTAAACACAGCCAGTGATTTTGAATTAAAGCTGACGCCGCCAGAAAAAACAGAGTATTATACCGGAGACACTTTGGATCTGACAGGAATGGCTTTAACGGCGGCTTATGATGCCGAGCATGAAATAAAAATTACGCAGGGCTATGAGGTTTCCGGATTTAATTCCGCTG
>CAKSJF010000072.1 GCA_934462945.1 uncultured Clostridia bacterium
TTTGCAACATAGACATATCCCTTTTCCGGGTGTACCTTAATATATCCGTCCGACATTTCCTCGTTTACCAAAAACCAGGTTTTTCCGCCGTCCTCTGATTTATAAAGTCCGCCCACTTCATCACTCTTGTGACTGGGAGCTGCCATATTGATTCCGTCTGTCACTCTCCAGAGCGTTGACCAATATGCAATCCGGCTGCCGCCGATTTCCTCATCATAGCTTGACGGATCCCAGGCAAGCTGATCTCTGGTATCACGCTGCGCCTCCATACGGTGCGGCAGCACCTGCTGCCAGGATTCGCTCATATCCTCGGAAAGATAAATTCCATTATGGGTCGGCTTGGTTGAAACAGACGAACCAATTGCAAGAACCCGGTTTTTATTGTTCGGATCGATTGCCGTATCAACACAACCGTTTGCAACAAAACCGCGGTTCTTTCTCGTCCAGGTCTTTCCGCCGTCGGTGGAGCAGATCATGCCGTTGACATCAACACCGCCGATTAGGAACGTTCCGTCGATACTGTCTACCTCAATCGACTGCATCCACTGACCGCCCTCACCGCCGGAAATACCCTTTTCCTTTTGCTCTGCGGTCACCATTGGAATCTGTTCCCAGACATTTCCCTTTTCGTTCATCACGTCATAGGTTTCATTTTTCGGCGCTGCGTCCCAGTCGACCGACTGAACCGTTTTTAATTCCTTAGACGCCAGGTAAATATCCTTGCTTGCCCAGTAATTTTCGTCAATGTCTGAATATTTGCTGACATCTGCCGTTTCCTGATTTTCTAATTTTCTGCCGGATACGCGTACAAATAACGCTGCAGCCTCAGAACGGCGAACGGTGTTATCCCGTCCGAAGCTGCCGTCCGGATAACCCTTGATAATCTCTTTCGACACCAAAGCCGTAAACATATCCTCCAGATTGTCTAAGCTTCTGCCATTTTGCAGAATATAGAGAATCTGCGAAAGCTGAAGTCTTGAAATCGGCTCATCCGATTCGGAAACCGCCGAGAAATCAGCACTCGGAGAAAGTCTTTTTGCCATCGACAGCGCTTCATTGACCGTAATGCTGTTTTCCGGACGGAACGTGGAATCCTCATATCCGCATAAAAACGCGGCATTGGAAAAGCCTGAACCCGTGGTATAGCTTTCCGGAACATAGAGGGTTTCTGAAAGATCGCCCGAAAGCGCCGATCCGTTAATGCCGGTTACACCGGTCAGCGAAACCGTATACTGCTCTCCTGCCTTGATCCGATCTTTTAATAACACCACATATGCCTTTTTTGCATCAGTTGCATCCACAAATACACGCTGAACCAAATTATCCTGCCGTGTTCCGTCGATCAGAACATTTTCCATATGCAGCTGATTGATTTTCGTGTTAAAGGTATACTGCAATACAGGAACACCGCCGGACTTTAATTCTCCGCCCAGCCATTCCTTTGCTACCACCTCTGCCGGAACATCCAGTTCCTCGGAAAGCGCAGTTTCCACCGAAAGCTTTGCTCCCTCTCTTGGCATGGTAAAGGAAAAGGTATTATCCTGCGTTTTTAATTCTTTATCATCTAAAATTACTTTGTTTACCGCAAAGTCGTTTTGCAGGCTGACTTTTCCTCTCACCTCCGAGCCGGGCAGAAAATAGCCTGCCATGCCCTTTTCCCCGGAGAGTAAAAGCTCTGCATTTTCTCCGACTTCGGTTTCAATTTTTTTATACTCTGCCGGAATTGCCTCCTCCGACGCTAAAAATTCAACCTCTTTAATGGTGATATCATCCAGCCACGGTTCGACATTTGTAATTGCAACCACAACGCGGTCAGTTGTAATTGTTTCGCCAAAGCTGAAATCATAATAGGTTTGAAATAAGTCTTCTCCATTCCAGTATTCGCGCTCCGCCGGAGTCTGGAGCATTTTTCCCTCCAGGCTTTCTTCGCTCATAAGCTTTTGGAGCTTTGCGTCCTTTTTTGCATACACATCCACACCGGTCGGATAAGCCTGTGTCGGCTGATTCATCCAGGTTTGCACTGCCGGAGCGGCATAGACACGCACCTCCTTCACCGGAACGGGAACAGTTGTCTGAATTTCCAAAAGCGCGCAGTATTGATTGCCGCGTTCGCCGTTTTCGTCAAAAATACCGATTCCGTTATAACCGGAAAGACTGGTTGTTGTATAAAAATCGCCGTCAAAGGTTCGATCCGTCTCGGATGTGCCGGCTGAGGAACGGACGGTAAGCTTTGCGTTTCCTCCTCCAAGCATATTGATCTTTTCATTTTCAGCAGCAGCCGGAACAGCGGTAAATACACCCGATCCCATGCTGGCTGCCAAAAGCATTGCCAGTGCTTTTCTTTTTTGATTCATTCCTTCTCCTCCTTATCCTTTTACTGCGCCGTCAATTAAGCCGGAAACAAAATATTTATTTGCCGCCGCGTAAACTACTAAGACCGGAATCATTGCAATGACCGTTCCGGCAAGCATCAGATTCCACTGAGACGCGCCCTGCCCGGAATTTTTCAGCGCCATAATGCCGACAATCAAGGTTTGCTGATCGGTTCTTGTCATGGTAAACATTGCCGGCATAATATAACTGTTCCAGGAACCGTTAAAGGTCAGCACTGCGATTGTAGTCATAATAGGCTTTAAGAGCGGCAAAATGATCCGGAAGAAAATTCCGGTAAAGGTGCATCCGTCAATTCTTGCCGATTCATCCAGTTCACGTGGCAGCGCGGCGATAAATCCCTTTACTAAATACATATTTACCACCGGAATGCCAAAGCAGGTCAGAACCACTAACCCCATCAGGGATTTGCTTAAATTAAACAGCGACAGTACCTCAAACTGCGGATAGATCGTGATTGATCCAAGGCTGATAAACATCAGAGAAGAAAAAACTGCAAAAATTATTTTTTTGAGCTTAAACTCTCCGCGTTCAAATACATAACCGCAGATTGATGAGGTTAAAAGTGTGATAATCACCGTTAAAACCGTGAACCAGGTACTGTTAAAAAACATTCTTCCGACATTCAGCTTATCAGACGTCCATGCCGACACATAGTTTTCCAAACTCCATTTTGCCGGAAAAAGCTTTGCCGGCTCGGTCATAATTTCCACATTTGTCTTAAAGGACGATAAAATGATATAAACAATCGGGAACATAATCACGATCAGAAAAACGGTCAGGATTGTATAAATCAATATTTTAGGTACAAGCTTTATTTTTTTCTCTTCCATGATGTCCTCCCTTAGTACAAGTTTGAAATCTTTTTCGTCATCCGCATGTATGCCACGCCGACAAACGCACAGATCAGGGATGAAATGATACTGATGGCACAGCCATAGCCGAGATCCATGTTTTTATTTGCCGCAAAGCCAGGCAGAAAGGCACGGATGATATAAGCCTCTGCGGTCAGGGTTTTGCCTGCCGGCGCGCCGTTTGTCATAACGATAATATATTCGCCTGTCCGGAGCGTTCCGTTAATGGCAAGCAGGAGAATCACCTGAAACACCTTTGAAATCATCGGAATGGTGATTTTAAAGAATTTCTGCACCGGATTTGCGCCCTCTACCTCTGCTGCCTCATACAAATCCTTTGGAACATTTGAGAGAGCGGCTGTGAAGTAAATCACATTGGTTCCCAATCCTGTCCAGATTCCGCCAAGAATCAAAACAAACATTGCCGTGCTCTTTTTGGAAAACCAGTCGATCGGTGCATTGATCCAACCAAGCCTTTGGAGCAGATCATTTGCAAATCCGAACACATCAAAGATGTTGGTAAAAATAACTCCGACAATTGCAACGCTGATTACGCTCGGAAGAAAATACATATTTCGGAATGCATTTGATCCTTTTAAGCCGCGGAACAAAAACATTGCTAAAATCAACGCCAGGCTGATTTCAATCGGCAGCTTGATAATCATATACTGAAAGGTGACAAGCCAGCCTCTCCAATAGTCTGTTCCCTTCTGAAACAGTGTAATAAAATTTCCCAGTCCGACAAACCGTGTGTTGGACGGAATCATGTCATAATAGTAAAACGCTTTCGCCGCTGACCAAAGAATCGGATAAATCGTAAAGACGAGAAATCCGACAATCGGAAAGCCTAATAAAAGATAACACTGCACTCTGTCGGAAGCTTTGATTCTATCCCATAAACTCATTTTTCTACCGTTCAATCTAATCTCTCCTTAAATGTCCTGTCTTGGGGCATTGTAACAGTTTTACAATGCCCCATGTCTTTATCTGAGAAGCTTCCAATCCTTAATGATATACAGGTTTGGATCGTAGTCCGGATTATTTGCCTCATAAACTGCCGTTCCTGCGTTACAAACCTCTGTTCTTCTTGCAAAAATACTGTCGATTTCCTCGTCGGACAGCTGCTCATTCAGGATTTCGAGCGTCATTTCTACAATCCCCTTTTCGCCGGTAATATCACATGCTCTACCCAACGGCGGGCACTGGCTGAACTCTGTGAAGCTTGCAAAGGTTGCCCAGTTTCTCATGTTCATATCGTCCGAGCCGGAAAGGTCAACTGCTTTGACAATTTCACTGTCGATCGGCATTCTGATGCCCTCTTTATAAAGTTCCTTCTGGATGTCGTCACTTGTGAAGAACTCATAGAGCGCGGCAATATTTTCTGCGCCGATTTTTTCAACTGACGCTTTATTCACAGAGAACATTCCGTCTGCGGATTCATACTGCATACCGGCATGCTCCGGGTCAACCACCGGCAGCGGAGCAACTGCCCATTCAATTTTCGCCGGGAACTGATCTCTTAAAACGCCGACATCATAGCTGCCTGCAATCTTCATACCGATCTTACCCTGACCAAAACGTGCACGCGCCGGGTCGTTGTCAATGCCTTCAATTCCAGGAACAACACTTCCGTCCTTCAACATATGTACATACGCTTTGATCACGGTTGCAGGGCCGGACATATCATATTCACCGGTCTGCGGATTGTAACCGTCTGTGATTCCGTTAATCGCAGAGGCTGTCATACTAATATCTGTGGAATAGAAACCGTCCCATTTTGCCGGGATGATAAATCCGTATTCCTGATTTGCTGTGTTGGTCAGTTTCTTTGCGTCCTCAACCACCTCATCCCAGGTAACCGGCGGCTTTGCATTTCCGTTTTCATCCACAATTCCGGCATCTTTAAACATCTGCACGTTGTAGATTAGACCATAGGTAGCAGTAGAAACCGGAAGATCGTAAATTTTTCCGTGGTACTTTGCTCTGCCCTCTAACGCATTTTTCCCGAATTTCTCAATCATCTTTTCCATACCCGGAATATCGTCTAAAGCAGCAATCTGATTCTTCTGCGCTCTTTCTGAAATTTTCCAGGTTGTAAAGAGATCCGGCGCCTGATCGGATGTGTATGCCAGATCAATCATCTGCTCCATATCGCCGTCCTTATGATCGTAAATCAATTCAATTCTGCGCTCTTTACCAATCGTTTCGTTAAATTCCTTTACCTTGTCCTGCATGTATTCCTTGTCATGCCCGTTACTTCTCCACCAGTGAATCTGAACAATGTCGCCTCCGCCGGCGGTTTCCTTTTTGGTACAGCCTGTCATGCAGCCACCCAGGGTTGCCGCAGCTAAGGCCGCTGCTGTGATCTTTTTCCATAAATTCATGTTTTGTCAGCCCTTTCTTTGTTTAACTTTACTCTCATTATACAATAGCCACCCCGGAAAAACAAGTTTAAAAAACATATGCTTTTTTTAGGGACATAAAAAAATGCCCGGAAAACCGAGCATTTCTTTAGGTTTTTATTCTTCTTTTCCATCTCCGTAAAGGTCAATAAACTCAAAGACCCCTAAATTTTTCATATCCTTTACCAGACTTCGCATGCTGGTGGTATTCATTTTCTTTAAAATTCCGGATGCCTGCGCCCGAATTGTTCCCTCCTCCACATACCGATCCCGCGCAATATCCCGGTATTTCTTTCCGTAGTAAACACCTCTTAAAACGCTTAGCTCACTTTTGGAAAGCTTGCTGATCTGATTCAGAATATAAAGCATGGATTTCTGATTCCGCATCGCGTCCATGGCTCTGCTTGCCAGGATATTGGAAATATAGGAATTTAACATCACGTTATCGTGATACACATTCATCACCTTCGTGATCACCTCGTCATCCGAGGCGGTTTTATAAATAAAATCCTTTGCCCCAAGCGCGAATGCACGGAAAATATAGTCCTCAATTTCATGCACCGTAATCATCACGATTTTTAGACTCGGTTCTATCTCCAAAAGCGTTTCGATAATCTCCACACCCTCGCTGTCCGTCTGCATTTGAATATCCAGCATTAACACATCCGGCAAAGTTTTTTTCACCATTCTGATACATTCCTCACCGTTATTCGCCGTTCCCACCACCGTAACATCTTCAACCTTAGAAAACAGCTTTTTATAATAATCGCAAAAGTTTTCCATATCGTCACAAATTGCAAGCTTCATTTTTCGTTTACTCCTATCTTTTTTTCATTTCATATATCGGCAATGCGATCAAAAGCTTTGTATATTCATTTTCCTGACTTTGCATCTTGACGTCTCCGCCGTGAATCCGGCAGACACGCTTTACAAATTCCAGTCCAAGACCGTTTCCAAGCTTCTGATCCTTGGTGGAATAGAAAGGTCGGAACACCTTTTTGATCTGCTTTTTCGGAATACCGCAGCCATTGTCTGTCACCGTCACTAACACCATATCCGACTCTTTGTAAAGCTCTACCCGGATCTCTCCGTCGGTACGATTTGTCTGCTCAATTGCCTCGATGGAATTTCTAAAAATGTTCACAAAGCTTTCTGTCATATGTGCTTTGTTGCCTAAAATGGCGGTACGCGACTTTCCATAATTGCAAATAATCCGGATGTTCTCCCGTTTTATTTGCGAAATTGCGTCCTCAATGCTGCTTTCCACCAGAAAAATACTATAGTCAATTGCAATCATATTCAGCATGCGGAGTGTCCGGCTGATATGATCCACCGATTCTGCCGATTCCTTTTGAATGGATTCCAGCATATGAGCGGTTTCCTCCGAATCCTGCTCTCCGTTTGCCCACGCTCCCTGCCTTGCAAGCTTTTCGATACAGACAAATTTATTCTTGTAGATGTGCAGCAGCATAAAAACATTTTCATCCACCATCCGGCTCTGCCGCACAAACCGCCGCTTTCTCCCAAATCCGTATCGCTCCAGCGGTTTATAGTACCACAGGATGAACAGATTGGAAATCATAATCAGAAGTACGCAAAGAAGAATTGAAAACCGTTCCCGGTAAACATCCATCTGCATCATCGGAAATCCCATCAGTGACATATTGTAAAACATGGTCGGCGCAAACGCTCCGCGGAAAAGCAGAAGATACAGATTTACATGAATCAGCAGAATACAGGAAAGACAGGTGAATCCTTTCTTTCGCTTGACAAAAATTTTCGTGTGCAGCGTGTACAAAAGGAAAATCAAAACCGGCGCTGCAAGGTATAGGAAAAATAAGACAACACTTCCCCGGTTTAAAAAAGTCACAAGCGTTCTCAAGTTTTCGGTTTCTCCTGCATAAAACATCTGGTAAAGCCACCACTTCACCGCAGGAAGATTGACCGCAAAAACATATAAAACCGGAAGAAAAAACGGAATCAAGTATCTCCATTTCACCGAATATAAAAAACGCAGACACAGAACCGGCACAATCATAAACAGCACAATTCCGATATTATGTATCACACTGGCAGTATATATGTTAATTTTCAGTCCGGACAGAAGCTTAAAGAAATTACGGTCAATTGTTCCGACCGTCTGATAGGTTGTGATCGCGCTGAAATAGCAAAAGCCAGCCATAAATACAAAGAGACACCCAAGCAGATACATTGTGGAAATATAAGCAAGCTTTGTCCGAAAGCTCAGAATCAGACACATCGAAAATGCCACAAAAATAAACAGGCATAAAAACACAAAAATCCCCTCCCGGAATCTCATACAATTTCCATGATAAAATTTTATCATAAAGCGTTCAAAATTTCAACTATTATTTTTTGGTTATTTTCATACCTCCGTCCACACTCCAATCGTTGAAAATGCCGTATTTTAGCGGTTTTTCAACACATCCGGAGAAAAAAACAAACCAACCGCTTATAAAACTTAAACATTTTATAAGCGGTTGGTTTCATCTGAACTTACTGGATTTCTTCAAACAGTACCACGTCAAGCGGATTGACGAACAGCTGCACCTTTCCGTCCCTCGGAGCATGGGAGGTGAGAATTTTTCCGTCCGCTGAACGTATCTGAATCTTTCGGTCTGTACAAATTTCTGCTTTTACACTACAAGCATTATAATTGATCAGAAACTGCCCGACACTGCCGTCCGACGCTTTCCATCTGCTGGTGAAAAGCAGATCCGGTTCATATAAAAATCCGCACTTCAGTACGATTGGAGTATGCTTTTCTGTAATGATTTTCAGCGGTTTCTGCATTTGACCGCTGTTTAAATACTGCTTTCCATAGCCTCTCCTATACGCGTTTGCTGCTTTGATAAACCGGATAATATTCTCCTGATCCGGCATGGAATCGAAATCAGATAATCCCCAATTCCATACAATCTTTCCATCCTCGTTGATCACAAGCGTAAACATATCTCCGGCAGAATAAGCATATGCAATTCTCATCAGCAGATTATCCGGGTATTTTTCGTTGTCAAACGCGTACTGACTGCACACCTGGTTTCCCATAAAATTATTGACATACTGATGGAAAACGTACGCATAAACCGGAACAGGATAGCCGCCAAAGCGATAAGTGATATTAAATCGGTTATCGCTGAAAAGCAGATACGGAATATAGGTTTCCGCAGCGGCAGATTCACAGCCAAGCAACACCTTCCGCCCATCTGCATGTGTATATTTTTTAAGCCTTTCCAGCAAATCTACCATCTGCTCCGACACCCATTTTCCGGGCACAGGCGGATGTCCATGTTTTCTGCTATAGCAAAAATACGGCGTTCCTCCATGGTTCTGATCCAGTACCTGGATATAGTCAATTCCAGCCTCGGACATATGCTTTACCTCATCCGAAATCACATTTTTGGTAAATTCCTGCGAAATACACATATCATATCCGCTTCTCTGCGCTCTGCAAATATGGCTATACTCTAATTCTCCTGTCGGTGATACGCACATGTACTGTTCCAAATGCTCTTTCTGAAACTGCTCCTTTGTCTGGTACTCTTTCACAACATTGCTTTGCTCTGTCCAGGAGATTCCGCTGCAATAAACGCCCAGCAAATTTTCCTTTTCGTGCAGCCGGTTTCCAAACTGCTCTAATGCCGCTTCTCCGCCGTACGGAGGCCAGACATAAGGCGGCGCCCAGGGTGCGCTCCCCTCCCAGTGCATGATTAATGCCATCACGCGACTGTCCGTTTCCTCTGCATACCGCTCAATATGTGGAAGTGCATTGACATACGGAAACAGCTTATTCGGGTTCATGATATCCATGTCGTGCATGCCACGAACCGGGTATGTCACCACCACCGGCGAATTCTTGTACCATTCCGGCAGATTCGGATTTTCCTCAATCGGAACAAACGCTTTGTTTTTATGCTCACTAAACCAGCGGCGGTAAATTTCAGCTGCGTCGTGCCAGTCTCCGGAAAAAGCCTGCATCACAAAATCGTAATCCATTTGATAATCTTCCCCAAAGCCGCAGCCGCAGAAATGCCTAAACTGCAATTTAATTCCATTTCCCTCGGAGTGAAAATCAATTCCTTTTAAATACCCGTCTGCGTCATGTGTTCCCAAATACAGACCGCCGGCAGGATCATAATATGCCATAAATTGCAGTTCCACTACCGCAGGATACATGCCCATCAACCCCTCGCTCGGATAAGCAGGCTCTTTGTATGCAAATTCATCCAGGCTCTCTCTTAACTGTATATCCTCAACAATGATTCCCTCATTGTACCCCCAAAGGATCTGGCTTTCTCCTCCGGCAGATTTTAAGTTGTTGCAAACAGCAGTCTGCGGAAAATCAATCCATTCCAGGCAATATTGCTCCGGGCAATTACAAACCCCAATCCGCCATGTGATTTTTTCTGTCCCCATTTCAAGATACACGATCACCTCAAGCTGATACGGTTCAAATCCACGATAGATGAGCGTGTACCTGTTCCCGTTTTCTTCCTTTGAAACAAGCTTACCGTCGTAGGTATTCACTCTATGTATCTGTCCCTTTTCATCTCTCATCTGAATCTGAAAAAGCGGCAGCAAAGTATCCCTGATACATTCTTTCTGACACATTTTTAAATATGAAATATGCCCCTTTTTCTCATCCAGCCTGATCAAATATGTTTTTGTAGTATATTGTATCATAGCACCTAATTTATTTCTTTCTCTTTGTCTTAATCATTACTCTGTACAGTTCGGCTTCGTATGCACGCCAATAGGTTGAAAAATCTTTTGATAAATCAATCATGATAAAACGTATATCCTGATTATTGCAGGTTCCGCATGTTGTTCCATCCTCAGAAAACTGCCAGTCCATCCTAATTGGCTCATAATTCACATCATCGCAGGACGCATACACATGATACACCTTGGAATCCTTTGTTTTTGCGTCAATTTGCAGCTGTTCGAGGCAAAACTCCTCCGGGATATGATAAACAATTTTTGCAGGTCCGAATGTACCGTTTCCCCAGAACCATTTCGGAATCACATAGTTTTTCTGTCCCTTTTTAATATCGCAAAATTCTGCCCGGTATACCTTATCAAAATCGTAAAATTCATCTGTAATTGTGTAGTATTGCTCTTTCTGCTTTTTAGTAGCATATGTAAAGCAATCCCGTCTCACCGTTCCGTCATTTAAGGTTATTTCCAAAATGTAATCCGGAGAGGTTGTTCCGTCATAGGCTGCATCCATTGGAAAAGTAAATTCATAATCCCGAAGAACACATTTTGTTTCAGAATGGCATAGTTCCTTTTTCCCGAAATTACTGTACAATTCTGCTTTGACCGTTCCATGTCCTGTAAAAGGATCTTCTCCGCAGACGGTTAAAATACCGTTTTCATCAACGGTAAAATTGTTGTTTCTGATCTTCGGAGGCTTTGATCCTCCCTCCCATCTTGGAAGTTTTTTCTCTAAATCCACAATGCCCCAGAACGACTTTCTCGGCTCACCCTTTGAGTCAAACGGCAGCGCATAGTGACGTCTTCCCGGAACATAGTACTCATCCAGCCATTCTCTTGCATCGCATACATTCCAGAAACCTACCGTTTCAACATGATCCGCATATTTCCTGTAAATATCAAACAGAGACGCATATTTCCTTGCCGCCATCTCTAATACTTCTTTCTTCATGTAGTCCGGGAATCTGCTGGTATAGTCCTCAAAATTGTACACATTCAGATCCCACTCGGTAATATAAATTTTGAAATCCGGTATCGTGCTAAAAAGCTTCAGAGTCTCCTCGACAGCTTCCAGCGAGGTATCCATAAATAAATGATCCTGAAATCCGACCC
>CAKSJF010000073.1 GCA_934462945.1 uncultured Clostridia bacterium
TACCGCCGTCCGGATCCCATGTAATCGGATTGTGACAGTTTTTGCAGCGATGCGAGCAGCCGGCAACCCATAGAACCACGCGCAGTCCGTCGCCGTTTTTCATGTCATCCTTTGTAATATTATGATAACGCATCCTACATACTTCTCCTGTCCTTGATTTCAGCCATTTTTGCGCTGTTTAACCGGGTATCACCCTTGACGCGTGAATAAGAGAGATAGCCGTTCATCCGGTCAATTTTGGTTAGATTTCTGCTTCCGCATTTTGGGCAGACATCCATTTCCAGCTCCTGATGTCCACAGTCGTCGCAGTAGGCAAGAGAAAGGTTGACCCCCTCGTAAAAGCCCATGCCCATAGCACGGCGGATCAGTGTTTTTACAGCCTCTACATTATAGTCTATCGGATATTTTACATACTGGATTTTCCCGCCGTTCATCAGATTCCAGAAACGGCTCTCCAAATCCTGCTTTTCGATTGGCGTAATATCCTCAGTCACATGGCAGTGGAAGCTGTTAGAAACATATTCACGGTCGGACACGTTTGCAATAATGCCGTATTTTGCCCGGAATTGCTTCACCTGTAAGCCGCAGAGGTTTTCTGCCGGCGTTCCGTAGAGTGCATAGAGGTGTCCGTCCTCCTCCTTGAATTCAGATACGCGCTTATTGATATACTCCATAACCTCTAAGGCAAACTGTCCATCCTCCGCCAACGATTTTTTGTTGTAAAGCTGCTGTAATTCGTTTAAGGCAGTAATCCCAAAGGATGCGGTTGCCGATTTTAAAACCGGCGCGATTTTATCGTGATAGCCTAAATGACCGCCGTAAAAACCGCCCTCGCAGTAGGCAAGCGGATTGGTGGAGGCGCGCATTTCCCCTAAATAGTCGTAGGTACGCTGATGCAGCTGACGGATCAGATTTAAGTAATAGTCTAATACCTCATAGAAATCTTTGCTTTCCTTTTGTGCCTTTGCATAAATCATCGGAAGATGCAGACTGACAGCGCCAATATTAAAACGGCCTACAAAGATCGGCTCATCCTTTTCATCTGCCGGATTCATGCCGCCGCGTTCATACCAGGGCGATAAAAAGGCACGGCATCCCATCGGGGAAATGACCTTTTTATATTTTTTGTAAATTCCGGCAACATAGCCGTCTCCGGTTAGGGAAAGCCAGTCCGGATACATCGTCTTTCTGGAGCATTCTACTCCTGCCTCAAACACGTCCTCTAACGGCATGCCCTCGCCATGGAGCGATTCATCATATAAAAATACAACTTTCGGGAAAAGCACCGGCTTTTTGCACCATTTTTTGCCCTGCCCTTTACGGCGGACGTTCAGCATAATGATCGACGCCATTTTTTCAAAACGTCCCTGACCCAACCCCATGGTCATCGTGATAAACGGATAGTCGCCGCGGCTGGAGGCTACAGTGTTAAATTTATATTCCCAACCTTGGAAACCCTGTTCAAAATCCTTGCGGACGTCTGCAAGCGCCTCACGTTCAGAAACGACATCCGAAAGTCCCAGTTCGTGGTAGCGCGCAAGCTGACGTTCATAGGTTTTCTCCGCATAGGGCGCTAAAATCTTGTCCACCTCCGGAACGGTAAAACCGCCATATTGCTGACTTGCCGCCGAGAGAACAATATCGCCGATTACGTCAAAGGCGACGTCCAGGGATTTCGGTTCGTTATACCAGAGATTTCCCATCTCAAAGCCATCCTTCAGCACTGCCTGCACGTTGAAAAGACAGCAGTTCATCGTGTCGCGCCGGGCGGACATATCGTGAACGTAAATATAACCCTCGCGGCATGCCTGCAATTCTTCTACCGTCATAAAAAATTTCTGGTATAATTCCTTGTTCAGCTGGTTAAAAATCAAGGAACGCTTGGTGGAAACCAGAGCAGAATCTGAATTGGAATTTTCCTTGTCGCCGATATACATAATTGCCTGGCTTTTCTGGTAAACCTCGTCCAGCATATGTACAAAGTCCTGTTTGTAGTTGCGGTAATCGCGGTAGCTTTTTGCAACCACCGGATTTACCATATCCAATGCGCCCTCCACAATATTATGCATCTGCGCAATATGAATTTCCTCCTGCTTTAAATTCAGCACGCGGCTGTCTACAAAGACGCAGATTTTCTGCAATTCCTCATCGGTAAAGGTAATCAGGGCGCGGTATGCCGATTTTTTTACCGCTGTGATCACCTTCTGGACATTATATTCTTCTCTTGTTCCGTCCTTTTTAATAATCCAGATCATGGTATTCCTCTCCTTTTTGACCACAATATCTTGTATATTTCAAAATGTATTCAACAATATGTATACTATATATTATAATATAGAAATTATGAAATTGCAAGTCCTTTTTCCAAAAAAGTTTCTTTTTTTCTGTGATTCACCTGTTTTTTGTTCAAAAGGGAGAAAGCTAACATTTTTCTGATAAAATTCACAAAATATATTTACAAATGAAATTTTTTTTGTTATAATATAAATAATATGATAAAAAGATAGATTTTGCCTATAATAATGGGGAGGGGTTTTTTTGAATATCGCGTTTATTGCACATGATAAAAAGAAAGAATTGATGGCGCAGTTTTGTATTGCCTATAAAGGAATTTTGGAGCGTCATTCTCTTTATGCAACCGATACCACCGGTAAAGTGATCAGCGATAATACCGGACTTCAGGTCTATCGTTTTCTTCCCGGCCCGCAGGGCGGCGATCAGCAGATTGGTGCGCGTGTGGCATATAATGAAATAGATCTGGTGCTCTTTTTCCGTGATCCGCTCACAGCCGAGGCATATGAGCCGGATGTTTCAAATCTTCTGCGCCTTTGTGATATGCATAATATCCCGATTGCTACAAATCTGGCAACCGCGGAGGTTTTAATCCACGGACTGGATCGCGGCGATCTGGATTGGAGAGATATTATCAATCCGAAAAATTAAATGTAAAAAATTCAGACAAAGCCTTGTGTCTGAATTTTTTGTATCAGGAGGAATGCAGCATGATGGAATATGGACTTGCACTTGCCGGAGGGGGAGCAAAGGGTGCATATCAGATTGGTGTGTGGGAGGCACTTTTAAAGCTTTCTGTTCCGGTTTCCTGTATTACGGGAACCTCGGTCGGATCGATCAATGCTGCGCTTTTTGCCGAGGGGGATTTTGACCTGGCGAAAAGGCTATGGACTGAAATTACCCTGGAACAGGTGATCCGGCTGCCGGATGGGGTGACTGAGAAAAACAATCTGTTCTCTGTCGGAAATTTTCCGGCACTTTTGCGGGAAATTCACAAAAATAACGGGCTTGCTGCCGATCCGCTCCGGGCGCTCCTTGCGCGGCTGATTGATGAAAAAAAGCTTCGTTCTTCCAATGTTGAATTTGGACTGACGGCAACCTCTTTATCGGAATTTAAAAATAATAAGGTGTTTTTAGAGGAGATTCCGGAGGGACAGGTGGTGGATTTTATTATGGCAAGCACCTGCTTTCCGGGGTTAAAAACGCAGTATTTGGAAAATAAGCCGTATGCAGACGGCGGAATCACCAATAATCTGCCGGTGGATATGCTGTTTTCGCGCGGATATCAGAATGTGATTGCCGTAGATATCGGCGGTGTCGGCTGGGTACAGAATTATGGCGCCTACGACCGGAACGTGATTCTTATCCGATGCTCGGAGAATATTGTCGGGGTGTTTGAGTTTGAGCGGGAGCAGCTTTTGCGGTGCATGAGGCTTGGGTATCTGGATACGTTAAAATGCTTTGGCAGACTCACCGGAGAGCGGTATTTCTTTAATGTGGGCGACTATGCACGAAGCCGCGGCAGCTATTCCGCTGAAATTTTATCCGGACTTGAGGCGGCGGCAGAGGCATTCGGAATTGACCGCTGTAAAATTTATAAAATAGATTCTTTGATAGAGGGTGTGCTGCGCGGTTATCACACAGTCAAAAAACAGCTCGATCTGTCGGAAAAACCGGAGCTGTTTTCTAAATTTAAACCGAAAGATCCGCAGGCAATTGTCCGGATCTGCGATATGCTAAGGGAGCAGCCTGCCGACCGGGGAAATCTTTTCTTAAATGTGTTAGGAGAAAACCTTGCCGCGGCAGGCAGTATCGCATATTTTTTAAAATCATAACATTCATACAGAAAAATAAACCGTCCTCCGATGATCAAAATCGGGGGACGGTTTGCTTTTATTTGTTTTTGTTCTTCTTTGCTTTATGTTTTTGTATCCGGTCATCTACTAAGGTGTAAACAACAGGAATGACAAAGAGCGTCAGGAATGTTCCGATTAATAGACCGCCCAGAAGAACCACAGCTAAAGGCTGCATCATTGCCGAGCCGCCGTTTCCGGAAAGAGCCATCGGCAGAAAGCCTAAAACAGAGGTGAGAGAGGTCATAAGGATCGGACGCATTCTGGTAAGACCCGCATAAACCATGATGTTTTCGCGCGGTTCGTCCGGTTTTTCGCGCCGTGCGGAATTGATGAAATCAATCAGCACAATCGCATTGTTTACGATAATACCGCCGAGCATCAGAATACCGATCATGCTGACAACCGAAAGCGGCATCCGTGCCACTAAGAGCGACAGCACCACGCCGATTAAGGAAAGCGGCAGGGTGAACAGAATGATAAACGGATGAATCAGACTTTCAAACTGTGCTGCCATAACCATATACATCAGGAGGATTCCTAAAAGCACCGCCAAGGCAAGCGACTTCATCGCATCAATCATGATTTCGTAAGTACCGCCGGTTTCCTGGGTGATTCCGTCCGGTGTGGGAAGCTCCTTTAACGCCCGGTTAAATTCATTATTAACCGTTCCCATGTCGGTATCAAAGAATTTTGCTGTCAGGGTGATGGTTCTTCTCTGACCCACGCGGTATAGTGTGGAATAGCCTTGCTCCACGGTTACGTCTGCCATGTCGGAGAGGGATGCCCACTGCCCGGTCGGGGTTTTGATCTGTAAATTTTTCAGATCGCTGATATTCTTTGCATAATCGTCCGGATAGAGGAGCTTAATGTCATATTCCGAGCCGTTTTCGTTATACCGGGACGCGGTTGTGCCGGAAAGTACCTGTTTTACATAGCTGTTAATATCGCTGGTGGTCATGCCGAAGTGCGACGCGCGGTTTTTATCCACATGAATCCGCACCTCTGAGGTGGTGTCGGAAAGAGAGGTGGAGGTTTCGGTTACGCCGTTCACACCGGCAAGGATTTTTTGTGCTGCGAGTACATAATCCTCAAGCGCTTTGTCGTTTGTGCCGGAAAAGTTGAAAGAAACCTCATCCGAGGACATCGACATGGACGAATTGGAGGATTCCAGAGAAAGCTCCGCACCGCTGATGCCGGATAATTCACCTCGCAGATCGTTTACAATTGTATTGGTATCCTTTTTCCGGTCGTCCTTTAGCGTAACGGTAATGCTTGCCGTGTTGGCGCTGGTTGCGCCGGTGATTGCACTCATCGTGTTGGAACCGATTTCCGAGAATACTGTTTCCACATTTTCATCCTCTTGAATTGTGGCTTCGATTTTTTTCGTCAGTGCGTCGGTTTCCTCAAACCGGCTGCCTTTCGGCAGCTCTACGCTGACCGAGATAATGCCCTCATCCGAGGAGGGAACTAAGGTCATACCAATATTAAAGAGGATGACCATGCAGAGTACGAATGCACCGAGTACTGCCAGGATAAAACGTTTACGGCGGTGCAGAAGTTTGCGGAGCGTTTTCTCATAAATTTCATAGAGCGAATTCATCAGCTTTGTAAAGGGTGCAACCAGCTTTGCTGTCTTTTTCTCCTCTGTGTTCTTAATTCTTGCGGAAAGCATCGGAATCAGCAGGAATGTGGTTAAGAGCGACGCTGTCTGCGAGAAGATGATCGCAAAGGCAAGCTGCTTGAACATTACCGCCATCATATTGTCGATAAAGAGGATCGGCACATAGACGATACAGGTGGTCAGAACCGATGCAACCACTGCTCCGATTACCTCGCCTGTTCCGCGCATTGCCGAGGTATCTGCGTCCTCATGATATTCTGTTCTTCTCCGGAAGATGTTTTCCAGAACCACAACCGAGTTATCCACCAGCATGCCGACTCCCAAAGCAAGACCGCCGAGCGATACCACGTTTAGGGACATGCCGGAAAAATACATTCCGATAAAGGTGGTAACCACCGAGATCGGCATGGAAATTCCGATGACCAGCGAGGTGCGGACACTTGCCAAGAATAGCAGCAGAATCAGAATTGCCAATAGTGCGCCGGTAATGGCATTATCGGCAACAGAATGGATAGATTCCTCAATATAGCTTCCCTGCTCCATGGTCATGTTATAGGAAAGCTTTGGATTGGCAGCAACCGCCTGATCCAGCGTTTTGATAATGCCATTGACCAAATCGACTGTGTTTGCATCCGATTCAGCGGAAATGCTGACCGAGATGGAGTTTTCGCCGTTTAAGCGTGCTGCACTGGTGGTGTCGGAATAACCGTCCTGCACGCTTGCCACATCACGCAGATAGATTACCTGCCCGGTGGTGGTTGTGATTGGAATGACTTCAAGATCGGAAATTTTTTCGAGCTTTCCCATCGTCCGGACAGACATTTCCTTGCCAGAGCCTTCAATTGTGCCGGCAGGGAGATTCTGATTCTGTGCGGCAACCGCCATCATCAGATTGGATAAACTCATGTTATAGCCAAACAGCTTTTCCGGATCGACAATTACTTCAATTTCGCGCTCCGGTGCGCCCATAATGGTGACACTTGCTACGCCGTCCACCGATTGCAGCTTGTTTTCTAAGTTATCCTCAATATATTTTCGCGTCTGCGTCAGATCGTAGCCCTCGTAACTGATACTCATCATTGCCGCAGCCATGGAGGAGGTGTCAAATTTCATCACCATCGGATCTTTTGCATCCTCCGGGAGCATAGATTTATAAAGATCTAAGCGATCCTCCATGTCATTGACGGCGCTGTCCATGTCTGTTCCGTTGTTAAACTGCACCATGACCAGGGAAACACCCTCGCTGGTCTGCGAGGTGATGGTGTCCACACCGCTGACCGATGAAATGGCATTTTCAATATTTTTGGTGACGAGGTTTTCAACTTCCTCTGAACCGACATTCGGATACTGTGTTACCACCAGCGCCATGGTCAGATCCATGTCCGGCATGAGTGCCATGGGGAGCATGGTCAGAGAGTATAAGCCGATGACGACAAACACCAGCACTGCCATGGTAACCGCAATCGGACGTTTGACGGATATTTCGTGTAATTTCATGCTCTGATCCCTCCGTCTTATTCGTCTGCAATTTTAATTTTATTGTTTTTCTCGGACAGATATTCCTTGCCGGAGAGAACCACCTGATCTCCTGCCGAGAGTCCGGAGAGAATCTCTGTCTTATCATCTGTTTCGATACCGGTGATGATTTCGCATTTTTCCGCGGTATCGCCCTGCGCTTTATAAACATAGAGCGTATCACCGTCCTGCATAATTGCCTCGGAGGGGATGGTGAGCGAATCGGATGCCTGCTGTGTTACTAAGGTAACATCTACAAACATGCCGACCTTGAGTGTGTTGTCTGGATTCGGAATGCTGACCTGTACCTTATACATGCCGGTTGCGTCATTTTTGACGGTGTTTACTAAGGTTACTGTTCCGGAAACGTTTTCAACTCCGGCGGATTTTACAGAAATTCTTGCCGGTGTACCTTGTGAGATATAGGGGATGACCGATTCGGTTACATTAATTACACAATCGATATTTCCGGAATTTTTGATGTTGAAAAGCTCGATTCCCGGAGATGCCATCTGTCCGACATTCAGATTCTTTCCGGCAATATAGCCGTCAATCGGCGCGGTAATACGCGTGTTGTTTAAATTGTTTTCTGCGGAGGCAAGGTTTGCTTTTGCAGATGCCACGCTTGCTCTTGCAGTTTTGATGCTTTCTGCATTCGCAACCTCATTTAAGGAAATATTCTCCCGGGCTGTATTTAAGGCAAACTCGGCTTGATCCAATGCATTTTTTGCAGCGTCTACTGCTGCGGAGGCTGTCACGCGGACGGTTTTTAAGTTTTCTTCCGCCTGGAGCATTGCAGAATATGCCGCGTCAATGGAGCTTTGTTTGGAGGCTTCTTGCGCATCCACATTTGCCTGTGCGTTCTGCACCCCTTGTGTTGCTGCGTCTAATTCTACCTGGGTTGCTGCACCCATTTCAAACAGTTTCTGTGTCCGTGTCAGGTTATCCTGGGCGGAGGTCAGGGCATTCTTTGCGGCAATTAAGGCGGTGTCCTGATCGTACAGTTCCTTTGCGCGCTGATAGCCGGATTGCGCGTCCTGATAGCTTTGTTCGGCTAATTTAACATTGGAATTTTGCGCATATAACTGCGATTCCCGGTCGTAGTTAGTTTTTGCAGTGTTGTATGCTATTTCAGCCGATTCTAAATTCTGCTTTGCGCCTGCGGCGGATTGTTTGGTGGAAGAATTGACGATCATGTTGTAGTTTGCAGTTGCGCTGTTAAAAGCGGCTGACACCTGATCATAGGCAAGCTGAAGATCCTTGGAATCGAGTGTTGCAAGTACCTGACCGGCGGTTACGCGGTCGCCCTCGTTTACATAAACTGAGGTTATCTTTGCGCCGACCTTTGCAGAAACTCCAACGGTTTCAGATGCCTTTAATTCGCCGGTATAGGTCACGGTTTCTTCAATCTCATCCGAACCGACCTGATAAACGGTAACGTTGGTTGCAGTATCCTCCGCTGCGGTTTCCTTGTCTTTTTTGCCGCATGCGGACAGGCTCAGAACCATTGCGCATGCTAAGAACATACTGTAAAATCTTTTCTTCATTATTTGATAACCTCCGAATCCTGATAAAGTGCGTTATATTTTTGAATGCTTGTATAATAGGTAAGCTTCAAATCCAATAGAGAATTTTTTGTTTCAAACAGTTTCTGCTCGGCATCTAAATAGTCGTTTGCTGTCACCATGCCCATTTCATAGCGCAGATACATCGCCTGTGTGTTCGTGGAGAGCAATTCTGTGGACTTTTCTAAATAATTAATATTTTCCTTGAGGGTTAAAAGTCCGTGATAGGCAGAATAAATCCCTGTGGTGAGACTGCGGACATTGCTTTGAAATTCCGCGTCGGACTGTTCAAAATTTGCTTTTTCTACGGAATACTCCGACTGACTTGGAAAATAGTAACCCTGTGCGCGATCCCAGCGGTTCTTTGCAAGCGCCTGTGCGTCGGACAGGTTTTTATATGTATTTTGCGTTCTGGAAAGGGGAACAGCCTCCTCCGGAGTAAGATAAGCAGGCGCTTCTGCTGTGAAACTGCCGCTTGCAGAAAGGGTCAGATCCTCCGGAAAATTTAAAAGATCTTTTAAGGAGCGGAGGGAATCCTCCTCGTTCCGGACTGCCTGATTGAATGCGTTCTGACTGTTCAGCACAGAAAGCTGAAAGCTCTGATAATCAAGCTCTGAAATCACACCGCTGTCTAAGCGTGCTTTTGCAAAGCCTTCTTTCTCCTGTGCGCTTGCAAGAGAGGATTTTGCCAGATCCGTTTTATTTTTTGTATTCAGATAGGAATAAAATGCATTCCGGACATCCGTTTTTAAGGTGTTTTCCTGGATTTTTAAATTTCGTTCTGCAATTGCAAGCTGTGTGTCTGCTGCGTCAACATAGTAGCCGGTGTAGGAAAGTCCTGCCTCAAAGGTGTTTGCATCCAGCTCATATTTTGATTTTGTGAAGTTCCGGTAGGTTTTGTATGCAGTATTTCTGGAATACTGCGCAGAGGATACACCTGCCTTTGCCGCGGCAAGGGAAAGTGAATGCGAGAGTGCGTAGTCCACAGCCTCCTCCGCTGTCATAACGGTGTTTTGCGGTGTGGCTGTTTCCTCTGCCCATGCCGGAACACTTCCGAATACCAGTGCCGCTGTTAACAATGAGATGATTCTTTGTTTCATGTTTTGCTTCCTTTCTGTTTTTCATTTTGCGATACAAGATTGTGGTAAACAATATCCAGATACCTCTGCATGCTCTGAATTTCAGTTTCAGAGAGTGTATCGGTCAGCATTTGTTCAAATTCTGCGATCTGATGTGCAATATCTGCGGCTATACTATGCGCCCGTTCGGTTAAAAATACCTTTCTTTGCCGGCGGTCGGTTTCCGAAACTTCAATTTTCACATAATTGTTTTCTGAAAGCCGTTTTAAAAGACCGATTACGGTGACGTGGCTTAAATCGAAATAACGTTCCAATTCACGCTGATAGACAAAATCCTTGCCGAAATTCAGGCAATAGCAGAGCAACAGCATTTGGGAAACAGTCAGATCGTAGCATTTTAAATTCACGTTAGCGCGCTGAACCACCAGATCGTGAATTTTGCGCATAGACAGGAATAGTGAGTGTTCCTGCGCCATTTGCAACACCCCTTTCTAAAATATGTAGCATACTACAGATTTTACTCTCCTTTTAGAAAAAAGTCAATCATCAAGTTTCCTAAAATTTTATTTTATTTCAGGACTGCTTTGTAAAATTCCACAAAAATATATTTTGTAACAAAAACTACCTAATGTTCGTTAGGAATATTATATACCAATTGTGCGCAAAAGTCAATCCATATTTCAAAATTTTTAGATAAGTTTAAAATAAAATGATCAGGAAAAAAGCTCAGAAGTCATCTGATTTTCAATCTGGCGGTTTGTATTTTTTCAATAAAATCTGAAAACCAAATCTACCGTCCGGCAGTTACAAGTTTCATGATTTTACGTTCACATATCAGTTTTTGTTTCCAAAACCATTTAGTGCATACAAGACAGGACGCAAATGTTCATTTTGCTGCCTGCACAAACTCAAAAAACGGGTGTTCTTACAGAACTTCAATGAAAAACATGGTAAAATCAAGGGTATAGTGCCGAAGGCACTCTCGCAAAGGGTTGGTAGTGAACGAAAGGCGTTACGAATGCGCTTGCAAATGGGTAGCCGACGTGAACGTGACCCTTTGCAAATAAGGAGGAACAGTGCAGCGGGTGACTGTTTTTTTTGAAATAAAAAAAATCGGAACAAGCGTAACTTGTTCCGACGTGGTGCGCCCGAAGAGACTTGAACTCCCACATCATAGATACTAGATCCTAAGTCTAGCGCGTCTGCCAATTCCGCCACGAGCGCATCTGAAACTGACTTTCAATTATATATTCTATCATAGTTTATATAATTTGTCAACTGTTTTTTTTGAGGCGTAAATTTTCATTGTAAATGCAACAGTTGCATTTACAATGAAAATTTACGTACAGAAAAAAGATGTAAACATTTTTTGAAAAAAGCAAGAGAAATCTTGCAATTTGACAAAAGATGTGATATACTGT
>CAKSJF010000074.1 GCA_934462945.1 uncultured Clostridia bacterium
GAGTATGTCATTAAGGTTCGGAATGAAAAGGCATTTAATAAAATTACCGCGTTATCCAATTCCTGAACCATGCCGGTATTCCCACAGATACTCCATTTCATCTGCGGCATGATGAGGTTTTTTGAAGGAGCAAAACGAAGGGTGCATCGCACAGCATTCCTCGCTTTGCTCCTTTTTTAGTCAAAAAAACCGCTTAAAAATACAAATCCGATTGCTAAAAGCAGCAGCTTATCGTCGCAGTCGTCTAAAAGCAGAAGCAGAATGACGATTCCTAAAATGATGTCGTCCGTTTCAAATTTCCCCAAAAGCTTTTTCTCGGGCGGGGGAGGGGTATGTACCGGACGCTCCGGCAAGGGAGGCTTTCCGGGCTTTGACAGCTGGGGCATGTCGTTATAGCTATAAAATTTTCGGTACAACGTGCATCACCTGCCAAATCATAGATTCCGGAACAGTCCGGAAAAGCGCGCCATATTCAAAACCCGGACAGCATTATCAATGCCGCGCTGACGGTTCTGGCGCATATACGGTCGGAGAGACATTAAAAGCTGGGAACGGGAATCGTTTGCACTGCCCATCTGATCAATAATATTTTTGATCTGTGCAAGATATTCCAGTCCGTCCGGCGAAGAACTGACCGCCGGTGACGCTGTCTGCGAGACTGCCGGCGCGGAGGACGGCGCATCCGTGGACGCGTCGGAACTGCCGGACTGGAGCGCCTGCATAACGGTTTTGATTTTTTCGTCCGCGTTGTCTCCTAAAAGCGAACGAAGCGTGTTCATTATATCGTTTGCCATTTCGGTCACCTCAATTTTTTTAGAATTTCCTCTAACGGGAGTCCGGATAGCGCTTTCGGATCTGTCTTTTGGAGTTTTTCCTTTACATCTTTCGTGTTCATGCCCATAAATAGCCGTGCCAGAGCGTCTGTATTTCCGTTTTTTAATTCGGATGCAAGTTTTCTTCCCTCCGGTGTGCGTAAAAGCCGCTCCGCGCTTTGCTCTGCCGCTCTCCGCTTTTCCGGGTCAAGCGACTGTAAAATTTCATTTAATTTCTGATTCATATTCTGATTCATCTTCTCATTCCTTTCCTATTGGTAGTATATTCAGCGCGGAGGGAAAAATTTACTGGATTTTTGGATAGGATTTGCTTGTTTGACATATAATATAGAAAATTAAGGAAACAATCCCTCAGTCACCTAACGGCGACAGTATCTCGCTGCGGCTCGGTCACAGTGCGGTTCTGACCGTCTCCCGGACGGTCATTCATTGCCGCACTGCCGCTTCGCTACCCTTTGCTCAAGGGAGCCTTTTGTAAGTGCAAACTTTACATGTTATGGCTCGAATTCAATAAATTTAATCCGAGAATTTCCCTTTTGAACATACCCAATAGGCTCCCTTGAGCAAAGGGAGCTGTCACGCAGTGACTGAGGGATTGTTCCCCAAAAATCAAGGAGGAATCAGATGTCTTTTTTTCAGAAACGAAACAAATCGACCCATCGGCGGAGCAGGGAGCAGTTGATACAGGAACTTGCAGAGACGAATGCGGAGCTGCAGCTTGCGCTTTCACAGCTTGACTTTGCGCAAAAACCGTTGGTGATTGAGGAATACGCGTTCCGCTTAAAAGCATTGGAGGCACGCTTTCGGTATCTTTGGGAGCTTTTGCGAAAACAGGATCAGGAGGTCACCTCCGTTTTACCGGCCAGTCAGCACGGAATTTCCATTTAATTTTGTACAAAATGTCTGTTTTCTGAAAAAGAAACCACACGTTTTCTTTGATTTCGTTGGATTTAAAAAAAAATTCAACAAAAGACTTGCTTTTTATGAAAAACTGTAGTATAATTTCTTTTGAAACAAAGGTGTTTCAGATATGGGCTTTTGCGCCTATTTCTGAAACACCTTTTTTGATTCATGAAGGAGGTATACATCATGGAAAATAATTGCCTTCCCCAAAAGCAAGGTATGTACGATCCCCAGTTTGAGCATGACGCATGCGGAATCGGCGTGATCGCCAATATGAAAGGCACAGCGTCGCACGATATGGTTACAAAGGCGGTTCAGATTCTGAAAAATCTGACGCACCGCGGCGGTGTCGGAAGTGAGCCGGACACCGGAGACGGTGCAGGAATTTTAATTCAGATTCCGCATAAATTTATGAAAAAGGTTTGCAGCAACAGCAACATTCCGCTCCCGGACGAGGGAGATTACGGTGTTGGTATGTTGTTTTTATCGCCGGATCGGGATATTCGGGCGAGAAGTCTTAACAAGCTTTCAAAAATAATTGCCGAGGAGGGACAAAAACTCTTAGGCATTCGGAATGTTCCGGTTCTAAAGGACTGTATCGGACAAAGCGCCCGGGAGGCAATGCCGTATATCTGCCAGGTGTTTATTGAAAGAAACCAGGAAACCTGTCCGGCGGAGCGTTTTGAGAAAAAGCTCTATGTGATTGGAAAGCGTGCAGAGCGTGAAATCCGCTATTGTCAGGGCGACAGCGACCACTATTTCTATTTCACCAGTCTTTCAAGTAAAACCATTGTGTATAAAGGTATGCTCACCCCGGATCAGGTGCAGGAATTTTATCTGGATTTAAAGGACGTAGATCTGGAAACACCGTTGGCACTGGTGCATTCCCGGTTCAGCACGAACACATTCCCAAGCTGGGAGCGTGCGCATCCGAACCGCTATATCATTCATAACGGAGAAATTAACACCATCCGCGGAAATGTCAATTGGGTAAAGGCAAGAGAAAGAATGTTTACCACCGACGCATTCGGCGAGGATCTGGAAAAGGTATTCCCGGTCATTAACGAGGACGGCTCGGATTCTGCAATGCTTGATAACTATGTCCAGTTTTTAACACTCTCCGGATTCTCTCTGCCGCATGCGGTTATGACGGCAATTCCGGAGCCGTGGGAGAAGAATCTGCAAATGCCGGAGGAAAAGCGTGCATTTTATGAATATCATGCCTGTATGACTGAGCCGTGGGACGGTCCGGCGGCAATTGCATTCACAGACGGACGGTATATCGGCGCAACGCTTGACCGGAACGGTCTGCGCCCGGCACGGTATTACCTCATGGATGACGATACCTTTCTTCTGTCCTCCGAGGTCGGCGTTTTGGAAGTGCCGGAGGAGCATGTTGTCAAAAAGGAACGTCTGCACCCCGGAAAAATGCTCTTAATTGATATGGAGCAGGGGAAGATGATTGAGGATGAAGAACTGAAAATGCTGGTAGCATCGGAAAAGCCTTATACAAAGTGGCTTTCCGACAATCTGCAAAATCTGGATGAGCTTTCGGAAAATCCGGAGAAAAAGCCGGTTTTGTGGCATGATTTAGTGGAAGAAATCAAGAATAGCGAGGAGGGCAAACGGTATCAGGATCTGATGTATAAGCATCTGATCGGTTTGGAGAACATGTTTGTCAACCGTGAACTGAGTTTTTCAGAGGAACTGCCGCTTTTGGTTCGGGAAAAGCTTTTCGGCTACACCTGGGAGGATGTGCATATGACCCTCCAATCAATTGTGGAAAAAGCAGACGATCCGATCGGCGCAATGGGAACGGATACGCCGCTTGCGGTATTATCCGAACGTCCGCAGCCGCTTTACAACTACTTTAAGCAGCTGTTTGCACAGGTTACCAATCCGCCGATTGACGCAATCCGTGAGAAAAATATTACCTCCGCATTGGTATATTATGGCGGCGAGGGAAATCTCCTGGAGGCATCGGAGGAAAACTGCCGGAAGATCAAGGCAGAAACGCCGATTCTGACGAATGAGGAATTGGAAAAACTCCGTCATATTGATTGTGACGGTTTTAAGTCGATCACCGTTCCGATTCTGTTTAACAAAAACCAAAAGGGCGATATGGAAAGCGCCTTAAAGACAGTATTCCAGGCAACCGACCTTGCAATTGAGAACGGATATAATCTGATTATTTTGTCCGACCGCGGCGCAAATGCGGAAAAAGTCCCCATTCCGGCGCTCCTTGCCGGCGCAGGCTTGCACCATCATTTAATCCGCAAGGGAACAAGAATGAAGGTAAGCATTTTGTTAGAGTCGGGCGAACCGCGTGAAATTCACCATTTTGCAGCACTTTTGGGATACGGCGTTAACGGTGTAAATCCGTATCTTGCCTATGAAGTGATTGACCAGATGGCAGAGGACGGCACGGTGCAGTTCTCGAAAGAAGAGGCAAAGGAGCGTTTCCGCACAGCGGCAACCAAGGGAATCATCAAGATTGCCTCCAAGATGGGTATTTCCACCATCCGATCCTATATGGGTGCGCAGATTTTCGAGGCATTGGGCATTTCGCAGAATGTGGTCGACCGGTATTTCACCGGAACAGCAACCCGAATCGGCGGCTTGCAGATGAAACACATCGAAAAGGAAACCTTAGAGCGGCACGAAAAAGCGTTCGACGGTGTGACGGCGAAGGAGGCTTTGCCGAGCGGCGGTAACTTCAAGTGGCGCGCCAATGGTGAATACCACATGTTCAATCCGCAGAGTATCTATAAATTGCAGATGGCATGCCGCACCGGAAACTATCAGTTATACCGGGAGTATGCCGAGGAAATG
Source organism: uncultured Clostridia bacterium (assembly GCA_934462945.1). Taxonomy (GTDB): domain Bacteria; phylum Bacillota; class Clostridia; order UBA1381; family UBA1381; genus RQCD01. Next base: position 4,569 of record CAKSJF010000074.1, read on the forward strand.
AACGCGCACCAGGAGCATCAGTGCACCATCCGCGGACTTCTGGATATTAAAACGATTGATAAGCCGATTGCCATTGAAGCAGTTGAGCCGGTAGAAAGTATTGTCAAGCGGTTTAAAACCGGTGCAATGTCCTATGGCTCAATCAGCCAGGAGGCGCATGAGTGTCTTGCAATTGCGATGAACCGCCTGGGCGGCAAGTCGAACAGCGGTGAGGGCGGCGAGATTCCGGAGCGGTATATTCCGGATGAAAACGGGGATTCCCGGTCGTCTGCAATCAAGCAGGTAGCCTCCGGTCGGTTTGGTGTGAACATTCACTATCTGAACCATGCAAAGGAAATTCAGATCAAGATGGCACAGGGTGCAAAGCCGGGCGAGGGCGGACATTTGCCGGGCGGCAAGGTTTATCCGTGGATTGCACGTTCCCGTCATTCCACCACCGGTGTCGGCTTGATTTCACCGCCGCCGCATCATGATATTTATTCGATTGAGGATTTGGCACAGCTGATTCACGATCTGAAAAATGCAAACCGTGATGCAAGAATCAGCGTGAAGTTAGTGTCTGAGGCAGGTGTTGGAACGATTGCCGTTGGTGTGGCAAAGGGTCGTGCTGATGTCATTCTGATTTCCGGCTATGACGGCGGAACAGGTGCTGCACCCAGAACCAGTGTGCAGCATGCCGGACTTCCGTGGGAATTAGGTGTGGCAGAAACGCATCAGGCGCTTTTGATGAACAACCTGCGAAACCGGGTTGTCATTGAAACGGACGGAAAGCTTTTAACCGGTCGGGATGTTGCAGTGGCAGCGCTTTTAGGAGCAGAGGAATTTGGCTTTGCAACCGGTCCGCTGATTTCACTTGGCTGTGTGATGATGAGAGTTTGTAACCTGGATACCTGCCCGGTCGGCATTGCGACGCAGAATCCAAAATTAAGAAAACGTTTCTGCGGCAAACCGGAATATGTGGAAAACTTTATGCGGTTTATCGCACAGGATCTGCGTGAGTGGATGGCGAAAATCGGTGTGAAAACAGTGGAAGAAATGATCGGACATGTGGAGCGGCTTTCCCAAAAGCCTTTGCACCACAACGAAAAGGAATGGAAAGCAAGAAATGTGGATTTAAGCTCGCTTTTGTATCAGCCGAAAATCTGCTCGAATGATTTTGAGCGTTACCATAACGTTTCGCAGGATCATGAGCTGGAAAAAACACTTGATCAGAACACACTCTTAACACTTTGCCATCCGGCAATTTACCACGGAAAAACGGTGGAAAGCAAGCTTGCAATTCAGAATACCGACCGTGTCACCGGAACAATTCTTTCTTCGGAAATCACAAGAGTACACGGCGAGGAGGGATTACCGGACGACCAGATCCGGCTGCACTTTGTCGGCTCGGCTGGGCAGAGCTTTGGCGCATTTTTAGCGCCGGGTGTGACCTTAAAGCTTTCCGGCGATTGTAACGACTATATCGGAAAGGGTTTATCCGGAGGAAAAATTATTGTTGTACCAAAGGATGAGGCAAAATTCGACGCGTCCGAAAACGTCATTGCCGGAAATGTCGCATTCTACGGTGCAATTTCCGGTGAGGCATACATCCGCGGTGTGGCAGGAGAGCGTTTCTGCGTGCGTAACTCCGGTATCACGGCAGTAGTCGAGGGAATCGGAGATCACGGCTGCGAATATATGACCGGCGGTCGTGTGGCTGTTTTAGGAAAAACCGGCAGAAACTTTGCAGCCGGCATGTCGGGCGGTATTGCCTATGTTTACGATCCGGATGAAACATTTTTAGAAAACTGCAACACGGAAATGGTTTTGGTGGAGCAGGTATCGGCAAAAGAGGATCAGGACGAACTGAAAAAAATGATCCAAAAGCATGCAGAGCTGACCGGAAGTCCTGTTGCAGAGAAAATTCTGAAAAACCGGGAATTGAAGAAGTTTAAAAAGGTTATTCCGAAAGACTACAAGCGTGTTTTAGAGGTTTTGAAAGAAGAAGATCAAAAGGGAACAGACCGGGAAGAAGCGCTCCTGATTGCCTTTGAAACGGTCACTGGAAAAAGCGTCTGGAATGAAAAGGAAAGGGTGTGATGAGAGATGGGAAAACCGACAGGATTTTTAGAATATGACAGAGTATCGCAAAAGGATCGCCCGGTTGCGGAGAGAATCCACGATTGGGGCGAACTGCACACCCATCTGGACGAGCAGGAGTTAAGGCTTCAGGGAGCGCGGTGTATGGACTGCGGCGTTCCGTTCTGCCACACCGGAAAAAATGTTGCCGGAGCGCAGATCGGCTGCCCCCTCAATAATCTGATTCCGGAGTGGAACGATCTTTTGTACCATGGAAAATTCCAGGAGGCATACCGCCGTCTGACAAAAACCAATAATTTTCCGGAGTTTACCGGGCGCGTCTGCCCGGCGCTCTGCGAGGGTTCGTGTACGCTTGGCATGTACGATCCCCCGGTCACAATCCGGAGTAATGAGTGCCATATTGTGGATAAGATGTTTGAGATGGGTTTGGTAGAACCGAGAATCCCAAAACGGCAGACCGATAAAAAGGTTGCGATCATCGGTTCAGGACCGTCCGGACTTGCCTGTGCAGATCAGCTGAATCAAAAAGGCTATCAGGTCACGGTGTTTGAGCGTGCCGACCGCGCCGGCGGGCTTTTGATGTACGGCATTCCGAATATGAAATTAGATAAATCGGTTGTCCGGCGGAGAGTGGAGCTTATGGAGCGCGAGGGCGTGAAATTCTGCTTAAATACCGAGGTGGGGAAGAACTACCCGGCAGTCAAGCTTGTAAACGATTATCATGCACTGGTGCTTTGCTGCGGCGCAACGAATCCGCGACCGCTAAATGTTGAGGGCGCGGAGCTTTCGGGTGTGCATTATGCTGTGGATTTCTTAAGAGCGACAACAAAGAGCCTTTTAGATTCTGATTTGCAGGATGGAAATTATATCAATGCGGCAGGAAAAAATGTCGTAATTGTCGGCGGCGGCGATACAGGAACAGACTGTGCCGGCACAGCAATCCGCCATGGCGCAAAAAGCGTGGTGCAATTGGAGATCATGCCGGAGCTGCCGGAAAAAAGAACTGCACAAAACCCCTGGCCGCAATATCCGCGACTCAAAAAAACCGACTACGGACAGGAGGAGGCAATTGAGGTTTTCGGAAAAGACCCGAGAGAATATCTCACCACAATCACAAAAATTGAGGGAGATGAAAACGGCGCGGTGAAGGCGGTGCATACGGCGCGCGTTGAGTGGAAAACCGACGCGTCCGGAAGAAGAAATCCGGAAATCGTGCCGGGAAGTGAAGAAGTCCGCCCGGCAGAACTGGTGCTGATTGCAGCCGGTTTCTTAGGACCGGAACAGGAGCTTTTGCGCCAGCTGACCTTGGAAACAAATCAGAGAAGTAATATTCTTGCAAACGAGGAGGATTACCATACCAACCTCCTGGGCGTTTTTGCCGCCGGTGATTGCCGCCGCGGTCAAAGCCTGGTTGTCTGGGCAATCCACGAGGGTAGAGAAGCCGCCGAAGCGGTTCATCGGTTCTTAAATTCGTAATATAAAAGAGCTGCAAAAGCTTTCAGAGCGGAAACTTTTGCAGCTCTTTTGATTTTTCTTATTACACAGCCACCTCCAAGGTTGTGATAAAAACAGGAGATGTATTGAGATCTGGTGTATTATCTTCATAAAACAGGGAGAGCGCCTCAGATAAGTTTGCAATCGCCTCATCAATTGTTTTCCCCTGTGAGAAGCTACCCCGGTTTCAATGCTGGTTGCAACATACCAATTTTCTTCTTTTTGAATATAGACTGTGGATTTTACTGACATACCAAACAACTCCTTTCAAGATAGAGTATATAGGATTAACACATATTTGTTAAGAGAATCTGAAAATTTTCCTGCGTGGATAGTCAACAAGGTCTGCGCTTCCGTGATATAAAAGCATACAAGTTCCCCACGCATCTTTAATTCATTTACTATTATTTTACCACACTTTCACAAAAAAATCAATATGACGCATGAAAATCTGTAAAATAGCATTGTAAAATTCAATGATCTGATTGACATACACAAAAATGCATGGTATAATTATAGTAACAAAAAGATATAATCAATATATAATTTTTATACGAGGAGTTGGTTTTTATGAATATCAGACCGTCGGCGGCAATCAGAAATAATTATAATGATATTTCTAATTACTGCAAAGAAACAGGAGAACCGGTGTATCTTACGAAAAACGGCGAAGGCGATTTAGTGGTTATGGATATTGAAGCTTTTTCAAGACGGGAAAAGATGCTGAAACTAAGAGAGGAACTCATTGCCGCCGAAGAGGAAAGGCTGATGGGGAAAAAGGGCTATTCGGTTGAGGAACTTGATAAAATCCTTGGAGACGCAGCGTCTCGGAGAAAGGTATCATCAAAATAAGGACAACACAGTTTATGTTGACTATGTTCTGGATTGCAGACAAGACTATAAGTGGTTATTATAGAGTTGATCTTTCAGAAGAAAAAAACTTGACAAATGTTTTTCCCTCTGCTATAATAAAATAGGAATGAAAAAAATGTCATTTATTGAAAACAGAATATTGAACGGATCATCACCGGCATCGGGTGAGAGATTCAGAAAATCTGTACCGCAAGGATATAGAAACTGCATGAATGCTCGCTTTGTAGGATTTATGCAGTTTTTCTTGTGTTAGCGCTATTTAGGAGAGATTGCTGTATGACTGTATTTAATATTTTTTCGCTTTTGGGCGGCTTGGGGATGTTCCTCTACGGTATGAAAGTGATGGGGGACAACCTGGAGAAATGTGCCGGCGGAAAATTGGAGAAGATTTTAGAAAAGCTGACCTCGAACAAGTATAAGGGGATTCTTTTAGGTACGTTTGTAACCGCCGTGATCCAGTCGTCCGGAGCAGTCACGGTTATGCTGGTCGGCTTTGTCAATTCTGGTATTATGCAGCTGGAGCAGACAGTCGGCGTTACGTTGGGTGCAAGTATCGGCACAACCATCACAGCGTGGTTTTTAAGTCTTTCCGGTTTGGGCGGATCGAGCGTTGCCCTGCGGATGCTAAAGCCGGAGAGTTTTTCTCCGCTTCTGATTTTCCTGGGCGGCATGATGGTGTTGTTTTTGAAAAAAGATACCGTCAAAAATATCGGACGGATTATTTTAGGGTTCGGCATTTTAATGTACGGCATGTGCGTGATGTCGGAGGCGATGTCTCCGCTGTCGGACAGCGCGTCCTTTCAAACCATGCTGACTGTGTTCAAAAATCCGATTATCGGTGTGATTGTCGGAATCTTATTTACCACGCTTTTGCAGTCCTGTTCTGCATCAGTCGGTGTTTTGCAGGCTTTGTCGGTGACCGGGGCGATCACGTTTGGAACGGCAATCCCGATTTTGATTGGTGAAAATGTCGGCGCATGTACCACAGCGCTGATTTCCTCCATCAATGCAAACAGAAAGGCAAAGCAAACCGCGATTGTGCAGATGTACTATAAAGTGATCAGTGCAGGGCTTTTTATTCTGGTTTATTGCATCCTGAACCAAGTGATCAAATTTTCCTTTACGGATAAAAGCATTAACACATTCCAGATTGCAACGATCCATACCCTCTTTAACGTGCTGACAACGATTGTCATGGTTCCGTTTACCGACCAGCTGATTTATCTTGCACGGAAAACCGTTCCGGAAAGACCGGAGGAGGAAGAAGATCATAAGATTATGCACATTGACGACCGCCTGTTAAAAACGCCGGATGTGGCAATTGAGCCTTGTAAAAATGCGATCAAGGAAATGGCGGATCTGTCCTTTGGAAATGTGGATCGGTGCTTGGATTTACTGTATGAGTTTGACGAAAAGAAGTACGAAAAGGCGAACCAGAAAGAAAGCCTGATCGATAACTATGAGGACGTTTTGGCAACGGCATTATCCAAAATTTCCGGCAAAAAATCCAATGCGGAAACCTCGCATACCGCGTCGCTGTTTATTCACGCGATCAGCGATATTGAACGCGTCGGCGACCATGCCTTAAATATTGCGGAATCGGCAATGGATATGTATAAGAATCATTTCAGTCTTTCGGACGAGGCAAAGTATGAAATCAAGGTGTTAAGACACTTGATGGAAGATGTGATTGCGGCGGCATTTGAGGCTTTTAAATCTAACGACATCGCTCTTGCAAAGCGTGTTGAGCCGATGGAGGAAGTGATGGACAGCCTGTCTGCAAAGCTTAAGGCACGGAACGTCCGCAGGATGCAGGAGCATAGCTGTGCGGTGCAGGTGGGAATTTTGTATCTGGATATTATCAACGACTTTGAAAGAATCTGCGACCATTGCTCCAACCTCGCCATCTATGTGGCACAGTCGGATCATGACGTTTATGCAGTACATGAATACAGCGACAGCATTAAAAAGGATAATATGGAGTTTAAGCGTTATTATACAGAATTGCTGGATCAATATGAACAGCAGCTTTCGTAGAGGGGACAATCCCTCAGTCCCCTTATGGGGACAGCTCCCTTTGCTCAAAGGAGCCGTGATTAAGTGCAATTATTTTATGTCATTCGTTGACAGCAATATTGTGTAAAAAGTTATATTTTAGGTTTTTATTTGCTAATAGGTTTCCTTGAGCAAAGGGCAGCAAAGCGGCAACGCGGCAATGAATGACCGTCCGGGGGACGGTCAGAACCGCGGTGTGACCGAGCCGCAGCGAGATACTGTCAGCAAAGAACATAAAACAATTGCACTTA
>CAKSJF010000075.1 GCA_934462945.1 uncultured Clostridia bacterium
ATAGTCGTCTGCGCCAAGCTCCAGCCCCAGCACCTTATCCACTTCCTCCTCGCGTGCAGTCAGCATGATAATCGGCACCATGGATTTTTCCCGGACACGGCGGCAAACCTCAAAACCGTCAATCCCCGGCAGCATCACATCCAGCAAAATCAGATCCGGGTGTTTCTCCAGTGCATAGCTAAGCCCAGTGATCCCGTCCATCGCCTCGTAGACCTCATAGCCCTCTTTTTCCAGATTAAATTTCAAAATATCAATAATCGCCTGCTCGTCCTCTATCACCAGCACGCTTCTCTGCTCCATTGTCTCCACTCCTTGTAAATGATTTGTATGATATCTATTTTATCAGATTTTTCTTATTTCTTCAAGAGTTTTTTTCAGAATTTTGTAAAAAATCACAAAAAGACCTGCCATATTCCCCCGGCAGATCTTTTTTTCCCGCTACTTTACCCAGCTTTTCACTTTTGCTTTGATCCGTTTCAGAATCCCGTACCAGAACTGTTTCCAGGTATGCAGTCTTGCTCTTACGCGGTGCTGTCTGCTGCGGCAGACAATTTCCTTTCCGTCATGCGAAAACCGCTCCACAATTCCGATCACCTGACCCGGATTAATCCCATATTCCCGGAGATACTGGTTATCTCCGCACATCACAAAGCTGCCGTTTTGAAAGCCTACCACTCTGTGCAGGACAAACTGTCCGTTTCTGCGGCGGTAGAGCAGAATATCATATTTTTTGATTTTCTCCGGCGGTGCTTTTAAAAATACAGAATCTTTCCCCGGCTCGATAAACGGCAGCATGCTGATGCCGTTCGGAGAAAAGCAAACCTCTTTTCCTGCTTGCAGCTGCTCCTCAACAATCGGCAAAATTTCCGCCATATCCACTCTCATCTTTTCGTTCATATCGCACGGCTGATTATTCTACAATCAGATCTGCCTTTCTTAAATTTTCAAGAAAATCTTCAAGATCTCTTAGCGCGGACGCCTCGTCTACATCATATTCCGACCGCATAGCCGCCAGGAGTTCCTCCTTGGTTGCACCCTTTTCCAGTTGTCTCCACAAAAACGTGCCTGCGCCGTTTATGGTGATCATACCGTTAAAATTCAAAGCCTCCTCGCCCACGGCGATTACAATACTGTTGCCTGCCACCTGGCGAAGAATATATCCGTCTTTAATTTTCATAATCTCACTCCATTCTCATTTCGTCATTACTATCATTATAACACAACTTTTTGCGAGATACAACACAAAAATAAAAATAATCAAAAAAACACAACGTCGGGGATGTCAAAAAAGGCACAGAGCGTTCTGTACTCGTTTTTGACATCCCCGATATACGTAAGATTTAAAGCTGTTTTTCCGCTACTTCCTTTGTAATCTTTGCGATAAAATCAGAAAGGCTCATTGCTCCCAAATCTCCGTCCTTTCTCGAACGGACAGCAACAACGTTATTTTCAATATCCTTATCGCCCACGATCAGCATATACGGCACCTTTTCCAGCTGTGCCTCACGGATCTTATAGCCGATCTTTTCCGAACGGTCGTCCACCTCAATCCGGATAATGCCGCTCTTTTCAAGCTCCTTTTTCACCTCATAGATATAATCTAAATGACGGTCTGCAATCGGCAGAAGTTTTACCTGTACCGGAGCAAGCCATACCGGGAACGCACCTGCATACTTTTCAATCAAAAGCGCCAGGGTACGCTCATAGCAGCCGATAGAGGTACGGTGGATAATATACGGATTCTTCTTTGTACCGTCACGGTCGGTATATTCCATACCGAATTTTTCTGCAAGCATCTGGTCGATCTGGATTGTGATGAGTGTGTCCTCCTTGCCATGGACGTTTTTAATCTGAATATCCAGCTTCGGACCGTAAAATGCAGCTTCTCCGATTCCGATTTTATAGGGGATTTCCAGGTGATCTAAAATCTTTTTCATCACGCCCTGCGCTTCATCCCACTGTTCCTCTGTACCGATATATTTATCACGGTCATTCGGATCCCACTGTGAGAACCGATAGGAAACATCCTCGTAAAGACCAAGGGTTTTCAGAAAATAAATCGCAAGCTCCAGGCAGCCCTTAAATTCATCCTCCAGCTGATCAGGGGTACACATTAAATGTCCCTCAGAAATCGTAAACTGGCGGACACGGATCAGTCCGTGCATTTCTCCGGACGCCTCATTCCGGAACAGGGTTGAGGTTTCATTCAGCCGCATCGGCAGATCGCGGTAGGAACGGCCGCGGTTTAAGAATGCCTGATACTGGAACGGGCAGGTCATTGGACGGAGCGCAAAGACCTCCTTATCCTTTTCCTCGTCACCCATAATAAACATGCCATCCTGGTAGTGATCCCAATGTCCGGAAAGCTTATAAAGATCGCTCTTTGCCATCAGCGGTGTTTTAGTCAGCTGCCATCCGCGGCGCTGCTCCTCATCCTCTACAAACCGCTGTAAAAGCTGAATAATCCGCGCACCCTTTGGCAGAAGAATCGGCAGTCCCTGTCCGATCAGATCGGAGGTGGTGAACAATTCCAGCTCACGTCCGAGCTTGTTATGATCGCGTTTTTTTGCTTCCTCTAACTGCTCTAAATATGCCGCAAGCTCCTCCTTTGTTTTAAATGCCGTTCCGTAAATTCTTTGCAGCATCTTGTTTTTTTCGTTTCCTCTCCAGTATGCACCGGTTGCGCTCAAAAGCTTAAACGCTTTGATTTTGCTGGTGTAATTGATATGCGGTCCGGCGCAGAGATCGCAGAATTCGCCCTGCTTATAGAAAGAGATCGTCTCTCCCTCCGGCAGTTCCCGAATTAATTCCTGCTTATACGGCTCATCCTTCATCAGCTCCAGCGCTTCTTCTCTCGGAAGTTCAAACCGCTCTATTTTCAGGTTTTCCTTTGCAATTTTCTTCATTTCTGCCTCTAAGGCTTCCAAATCCTCTGCAGTGAAGGTATGCTCGCTGTCAAAATCGTAATAAAATCCGGTGTCGATTGCCGGTCCGATTGCCAGCTTTGTGTTTGGATAAAGACGCTTGACTGCTTGTGCAAGCAGATGGGATGCGGAATGCCGCAGGGTTTGCAGTTCGTTCATTTCACTCATGTTTTCCAACTCCATTCATTTTTATTTTTTGTGAACGATTTGTTTTGAGGCGCTTTTTTCAAAAGAAAAAGCACCCCAAAAGACGGTTTGCGTCTTTAGGGATGCAAAAATTGCACGGTTCCACCCTAATTATGATTACAAAATCATCACTCAATTTCCTTTTACGCAAGGTGTGCGGCGATATTTAGAAAGGCTCTGCCTTTTTTCATATGCAACTCCAAAGTGGTATTCACACTGCATTCCTCACAAGAACGCTTCCAGCCACGACGTTCTCTCTCTTGCTGAAGAATTTGCAGGCTACTGTCTTCTTCCTCGTCTTTAAACCTATTATGCCACCTTTTTTCGGAAATGTCAAGAGTTTTTTTATTTTTTTATGATCTTTTCCGGTACTCGGTCGGCGTCATATGCAGCTGCTTTTTAAAAAACCGGCAGAAATAGCTGACATCCATAAATCCGGCAGCCTCGCAGACCGCCTCAACAGAATATTCTCCGGTACGCAAAAGATCGCAGGCACGCGAAAGCTTTAACTGATTGATATACTTTACCGGTGAGGTTCCATAGCAAGCAGAAAAGCTGCGCCGGAAATAAGCGGAGCTGACACCGCAAAGCGCAGAAAGCGTTTCCACACTGATCATCTCCCCGGTATAGTGCGTATGAATATATTCCACCGCCGGGAGCAGCTTGTTCTTCAGACTGTTCGGAGCATAGCCTGCCTCATATTCTTTTTTGATCAGACAAAGCGCCGCATAAAGTTCCCTCATACACTGCCAGGAATAATCACTTTTCCGGATGCGGAACGCACGCTCTGCTGCCTGAAAGGCAGAAAGAACCGGCGCAGGGTTTCGCAGGTGCAGCACAAAGGGATTGAAAACGTCTTGTTGCGAAATCTGAAAATTAATTGCATAGCATCCCCCCGGCTTTTCCGACCGGACAGTATAGGTAGATTCTCTCGGCAAAAAAATTAAATCATTCTGTCCGACATCCAGTTTCTTTCCATCCGAAAAGACATAGTGTTTTTTTCCACCCAGATGGAGCGCAAGTCCATGGGACGGGCGGTTTTTATGTGCTGCGTCTCCCTCCCCCGGCGCAACATAACAGGCAAGCACCAGTCCGGTGACGACAAAGGACAAATCAAAAAAATTCATACAAACACACCTCACAGCTATTGTATCATTTTGTTTCGAAATAGTCAATTGGTTTTGAAATGTTTCTTGAAAAAGAATCCGTCTGTGCTAAAATCAGATTAGAAAAACAAACAGGAGGGCGCAATATGTTTTTACAGGATAAAAAATTTTTAGAAAATAAATATCACAAAACCGATGAACCCTTTGATCCCTATCAAAGAATGGCATATCACGGCTATGACTATGCAGAAGAAACCGGACTGTCTGATGAGGAAATTCAAAAGGGACTTTTGGAGCTATACCCAAAAATCAAGGATCTTCCTCACCCGGCGGCAAAGGCACGTGCCGTGGGGTATGTGTTGGAGCATACGCGGATTGATGTGAACGAGCACGACTGGTTTGCCGGACTTTACAGCGTCAACCGGCTTGCAAAGTCTGTGACGCAGGACGTTTGGTATCAGAAGCTTTTTGACGGCAGGCTTTCCGAAACAAGAGACAAAATGCAGCTTTTGAATGATTCCGGGGCAGTAAGCATCTGGCCGGATTTTGATCATGTAGTCCCCGACTGGGAGTCGCTCCTTCGTTTCGGATTTCCCGACATTTTGGCGCGTGCAAAGGCGTACCGGGATCAGCATGAAAAAAACGGAACGCTCACAGAGGAGAAAAAAGCATTTTTCGACGGTGTGATTTTAGAATATCAGTCTGTGATTGATCTTTTAGACCGGCTCTATCGGCTTGCATGCTCTCAGCAGCATGAAAAGGCGGAAAAAACAGCCACATGCTTAAAAAGTCTCCGGGACGGCGCACCGCAGAATATTTATGAGGCGATGCAGCTGATCTATCTCTATTTCATCATTTCCGAAAGCTTTGACTCCTACCAGGTGCGCTCCTTAGGAAACGGTCTGGACGGCTCACTTTACCGGTTTTATCAGAACGACCTGAAAAACCGCACCTACACACATGAGGAAATCCGCGACCTGCTTGCTTATTTTCTATTCCAGTGGGCAGCGATCGGTAATTACTGGGGTCAGCCATTCTATTTAGGAGGAACAAATCGGGATGGCAGCACAAAATATAACGAGCTGTCCCGCGATATTTTAGAGGTTTATGACGAAATCGGTATCTACAATCCGAAAATTCAATTAAAAATCAACCGCAATACCCCCGACTGGCTTTTACGTCTGGTTTTTTCCATGGTGCGCAAAGGGCGAAACAGCTTTGTATTCTGCTGCGAACCCGGGATGATGCGCGCCGTGATGAGCTATGGTGCAAGCTATGAGGAGGCGCGCACGATGGATATCCGTGGCTGCTACGAAACCGGTGTCCGGGCAAATGAAGTTGCTGCCACAACCGGTTATGTCAATGCCCTAAAACCGGTGGAATATGTTTTTTCAAACGGTTTCGACCGCCGGATTGGAAAGCAGGTCGGAAGAAAGACCGGGGAGCTTTCCTGCATGACGCGCTTTGAGGATTTTTATCAGGCGGTACTTTTACAGTGGACAGAACTGATTGAAGAAACCATCCGGCTATCCAGAAACTTTGAGCCATATCTCGGAACGATCAACCCCTCTAACCTTTATTCCGGCACGATTGAGGGAAGTCTTAAAAAGGGTGTGGATGCATATCAGTGCGGTGTAAAATTCAACAATTCCGATGTTTTAAACTGCGGTTTTGCAAGCCTGGTAGACTCTGTGATGGCAGTTTGGGAATTTGTATATGAAAGACAGGAAATTACGCTATCCGAGTTGGGAGCGGCATTAGAACAAAACTGGAGCGGTTATGAGGAGCTGCGGACAAAAATTCTGAAAAGTCCGCACAAATACGGCAACGGCGATGAGATCACCGATCAGTATGCAAAGGCGATGGCGGCATATTTTGCGATGCGCGTAAACCTCCGGAAAAACGCACGCGGCGGTGTTTACAAAGCGATTATGCATTCTGCCATGGAATTTATCTGGCAGGGAAAGCGCACCGGCGCAACCCCGGACGGACGCTTTGCCGGAGAGGAAATTTCAAAAAATGCATCCCCTGCCCCCGGCATGGATCGAAACGGCGTTACAGCCTTGATAAAATCCGCGCTAAAGCTTCAGCCATATATCTATCCGGAAAGCTTTTGTCTGGACGTGATGCTGCATCCGTCTGCGGTTTCGGGTGAGGACGGCTTTACCGTTTTAAAGGCGCTATTATTGACCTATTTAGATCATGACGGAATGAGCATTCAGTTTAACGTGTTTGATGCTGATACTCTCCGGGACGCACAAAAACATCCGGAAAAATATCAGAATCTACAGGTACGCGTCTGCGGATGGAATGTTCTTTGGAACAACTTAAGCCGCGCTGAACAGAATGCCTATATTCTCCGTTCGGAAAATATCCAATAAGAGGGGTGAAAATAATGAAAGCCAACATTACCGATATCAAGCGTTTTGCTGTTCATGACGGCGACGGCATCCGGACGACTGTTTTTTTCAAGGGCTGTCCGCTGCGCTGTCTTTGGTGTCACAATCCGGAAACGCTTTCCGGCGAAAAACAATTACTGTTCTATGCCCACAAATGTGTAGCATGCGGACGCTGTGCAGCGGTATGCAAGTATCATCAGATTACCGGAAACGCACACAGCATAGACCGGGAGCGCTGCACCCTCTGCGGTGCATGCGTTTCAGTCTGTCCGCAAAATGCGCTTGCCATCAGCGGCAAATGGATTGACACCGAAGAGATTATAAACACGCTCTTAGAAGATCGGATGTTTTATGAAGAAAGCGGCGGCGGAATCACACTGTCCGGCGGAGAATGTCTGCTGCAAAGCGCCGCATGCCGTGAAATTTTAATGCGTATGAAGTCAGAGGGCATCCATACTGCGGTTGATACCTGCGGTGCAGCTCCGCGCAAGTGTCTTGAGGAGGTGTTAGCCTATACCGACCTATTTCTCTACGATATCAAGGCATACAAAGAACCGGTGCATATCCAATGCACCGGTCACAGCAACAAGCTGATTTTAGAAAATCTTCTTTATCTTGATCAAACGGGAAAGGAAATTGAAATCCGGATTCCCTATGTGCCTGGCTATAACAGCGGAGAAATGGAGGAAATTGCAGAATTTCTAAGCACTCTGTCTCATATCCGGTCCGTCCGGATTCTTCCCTACCATAACTATGCCGCCTCCAAATATGCCGCGCTCGGTATGAAAAACACACTTCCGCCTACCCTGCCGAGCGATTCTCAGATGCAGCAGGTACAAAATTTATTCCAAAAGCACGGACTTTTTGTCCGGGATTGATCCTATTGCAAAACCACTGTCAAATCCAGCGTTTCACCGTCCCGGTAAACCGTCACCAGCATTGAATCCCCGGTTTGATGCTGCTGGCGCAGCTCGTTGATTTTCGCAACAGTATTCACCGGTGTTCCGTCAATTTTAATAATCAGATCTCCGGTTTTGATTCCGGCATTTTCTGCCGGGGAACGCTCTGTCACCGTTTCTACAGTGACACCATAGGACGCGTCGGTTGCAGTGATTCCAAGCATCGGCGTACCGCCGGATGCAGACTCCGAAACTGTTCCGGTATGAATCAGCGATTCTAAAATTGCTTTGACATCATTTGAGGGAATGGCAAAGCCGATTCCGTCCGCTGAGGAGGAAATGCTCGCTGAGACAACCCCTATCATCTGCCCTGCTGCATTAAACACTCCGCCGCCGGCATTTCCGGGATTCAGCACTGCATCCAGCTGCAACAGATTCACGCTCGTTCCGCTTTGCAGCGCCACATGCTGATTGATTCCTGCAATGCTGCCTTTGGTAACGGTGTTTTTAATCTTTTTTCCAAGCGGATTCCCAACAGTGACAAACTCCTCGCAAAGCTTCACCTGGTCTGAATCCCCCAGCGTTACCGCCGGGAGGTTTGTTTCATTAATTTTTAAAACGGCAATGTCGGTTTTTCCGTCCGCTCCGATCACCTCTGCCGGATACTCCCGGTTATCGGTCAAAGTGACTGTGATTTCGCCGCCCGGCTCGATTGAGGATGCCGATGCGATAACATAGCCGTCCTGGCTTACGATCACACCGCTGGATTCTCCTGCTGAATAGCGTCCGGAAAAAAATCCGCTGACCGTTCCTTTTGAGGAAACACAAACCGTACCGTCTAAACACTGCTGCAAAATCTGCTGAAAGTCTGTCTGCTCCGAGGGCGCTGCCGGCGCTGTTTCACCGCCGCCGGCATAAGAAATGGTGGTAGAGGGGCGCATATGCGGAACCACTGCCAGAGAGAATACCGTAAGAACTGCACCGCACGCTGCAAGGGAGGTAAGAAGCGCTGTTCCCCATACCGGGAAGCCTTTTTTCTTTCCGGGCGCACCGTTAGGAGTATCCGGAAGTGAAGTATTCAAAATCGGATCCTGTGACCATTGGTATTCATTCATAGCTTTTCAACTCCTAAAACATCTGTATAAAAACATTATAATACTTTTTTTGTCGGATTGTGTGAACTGATTGTAAATTTTACGCACAGCTTTCAGCTTTTTTTTTAAAAATTCAGTCTTTTTTCCAAAAAAATATTGATATTGAAAGCATTTCGAGGTATAATAGAAGAATATAAGTGTCTTTTCTTATGAGAACACAAATGAAAGGCAGGATTTTCTTTATGGATGGAATGAAATTAGCGGATTTGCTGTTTGGAAATATTACGGCAACCCGGGAGGAGCTTTTGGCACGCTATCCCCGGCGGCAGCTGCCGGAGGGTGCAAAGGTGACGCGGTTTGCACCCAGTCCGACCGGATTTTTGCATATCGGAGGACTGTTTGCAGCATACACAGCAGAGCGTGTGGCACATACAAGCGGCGGTGTTTTCTTTCTGCGGATTGAGGATACCGATAAAAAACGCGAGGTAGAAAACGGTGTTTCCGGTCTGGTAAACGGCTTAAAGGCATTCGGAATCGAATTTGACGAGGGCATGATTTCCGAAACAGAGGAAATCGGCGCATACGGGCCGTATACACAGAGCCAGCGAAAGGAAATCTATCAGGTATTCTGCAAGGAATTAGTGCAAAAAGGCTTGGCATACCCCTGCTTTTGTACCGCAGAGGAATTGGACGCAATCCGGAAAAAGCAGGAGGAAAACAAGGAAAACCCCGGCTACTACGGAAAATATGCAAAATGCCGCGACCTTACCTATGAGGAAATTGAGGAGAAAGTAAAAGCCGGCACACCCTATGTTCTGCGCCTGCGTTCACCCGGTTCTGCAGACCGCCGGATCTCCTTTTTGGACGGTGTCAAAGGAAAAATCGAGATGCCGGAAAATGATATTGACGTGGTGCTTTTAAAAACAGACGGCATTCCGACCTATCATTTTGCACATGCAGTGGACGACTTTTTGATGGGTACAACCGATGTCATCCGCGGAGACGAATGGATTTCCTCTGCACCGGTGCATTTACAACTGTTTGATGTTTTAGGATTCCCTGCTCCGCGCTATGCACATATTTCTCCGATCATGAAAGAAGATGCGGAAACAGGCGGAAAGCGCAAGCTTTCCAAGCGAAAGGATCCGGAGGCGGCAGTGGATTATTACCACGAGGTCGGCTACCCGAAAGAATCCGTGTTAGAATACTTATTAACCATTGCCAATTCCAATTATGAGGAATGGCGGCGCGACAATCCGGCTCTCTCAAGAGAAGAATTTCCGTTCTCCCTTTCACACATGAGCAAGGCAGGCGCGCTCTTTGACTTAGCAAAGCTGAACGACATCAGCAAAATCTATATTGCAACGCTGGATGCCAACACTGTCTATGACGCAGTATATACCTGGGCAAAGCAATACCGTCCGGACTTTGCAGAGGAGTTATCTTCGGACAGCGGCTATGCGCACAGGATTTTTGCAATTGAACGCGGAAACGAAAAGCCGCGAAAGGATATTGCAAAATGGGAGGACACTGTTGACTATATCGACTATTTCTACCGCCGCCCGGAGAGCCCGGATTTTCCGGAGAATCTCTCTGATGCGGACATGATTGAAATTTTAGAAACATACAAAACTGTCTACCGCGCGGACGACAGCCAGGAGGACTGGTTCCCGAGAATCCGCGAAATGAGCGAAAACCTTGGCTACGCAAAAGCACCGAAGATTTACAAAAAAGACCCTGATTCCTACAAGGGACATGTCGGTGATGTCAGCACGGTAATCCGTGCAGCGGCAACCGGCAGAAGAAACACACCGGATCTGTATCAGATTTTGCAGGTATTAGGTGAAGAAGAAACACAGGCGCGGTTTGACAGCGCAATCAATCTACTGAAAGCGAGGGGCTAACATGGCAGAAATGGAAGCAAACTTTACAGGTACAAATTTTATTCACGAAGCAATTAACAAGGACTTGGCAGACGGGGTTTACGATCATGTACAGACGCGTTTTCCGCCTGAACCGAACGGTTATCTGCATATCGGTCATGCAAAGGCAA
This sequence comes from uncultured Clostridia bacterium, assembly GCA_934462945.1. Lineage (GTDB taxonomy): Bacteria > Bacillota > Clostridia > UBA1381 > UBA1381 > RQCD01. The sequence goes on from CAKSJF010000075.1 coordinate 10,662, forward strand.
TCTGCATTGATTTCGGTACAGCGCAAAAATACCACGGCACATGCAATCTGCGTTTAGACGACACCAACCCGACCAAGGAGGACGTAGAGTATGTAGACGCCATCATGGAGGACATCCGCTGGCTCGGTTTTTCCTGGGACAAGGTTCTCTATGCATCCGACTATTTTGACGTGATCTATGAATCGGCAATCAAATTAATTAAGCTCGGAAAAGCTTATGTGGACGATTTAAGTGCAGAAGAAATCCGGGAATACCGCGGTACCTTAAAAGAGCCTGGAAAAAACAGTCCTTACCGCGACCGGAGCATTGAGGAAAATTTAGAGCTTTTCCAGAGAATGACCGACGGCGAATTTGAAAACGGTGCAAAGGTACTCCGGGCAAAGATTGATATGGCATCCCGGAATTTAAACATGCGCGATCCTGTTATCTACCGGATTCTGCATGCAACACACCACCGCACCGGAGACAAATGGTGTGTATACCCCATGTACGACTTTGCACACCCGATTTCCGATACCGTGGAGGGCGTAACACACTCGCTCTGCTCCTTAGAGTTTGAGGATCACCGTCCGCTTTATGACTGGTTCTTGCGCGAATTGGGCTTTGAACATCCGTCGCGGC
>CAKSJF010000076.1 GCA_934462945.1 uncultured Clostridia bacterium
AAAGGCTGCCTTTTGGCAGCTTTTTTTGTGCACAGACGGATTTTTTTCTGCATAGCATAAACCAGGGGGGATAGTTCTGCTGTTATCGGATTTAGGAATCGGAGAGAGTGCGGTTTTAGCTGAAATTCCGGCGGATGGGATTGGCAGGGAATTGAGGCGGATGGGATTTCGTGAGGGGATGGAGATTCTTCCGGTTTTAAAGAGAGGGGCGCTTTGGGAATACCGGATTGAGGAGAGTTTGATTGCATTTCCTGAAAACTGCTCTGAGGAAATAAAAATAGAGCAGAAAACGAACATATCACCAACAATGAAAAATTGACAAATAAATCACAATCTAAAAAGGAGCGAAAAGCCTTGATTTTACAGGGTTTTCTGCTCTTTTTTATTTTTTGCCAATTTTTCAAAATCCACCAACACACGGAAATTATTTTTTGGTAAAATAATGTCAGAATCAAACAAGAGAGGGAGGGCGAGAGATGATTGTCAGTCTATGAGGAAAAGATTGTACCGCGATTTTCGATGATCGGGTACTGGGTTCGGAAAGGATGCTCGGTCGGCGAGATTGCAGAGCGGCTCGGCATTTCGGAAAGAACCCTAAAGAGTCAGATGAAGAAATCAAAGCGTTTGCGTGAACTGATTGAGGATAACATGCTCGAGGCAGTCAACGCAAGGATTGAGGAGGCGATTATCAAAAAGGCAACCGGCTTTACCTACACCGAAACGAAAATGGTAGAAAAGCAGAGCGGAACAGAAACCTCCACCACCGAAAAATATCAGGCGCCGGATATGAGCGCGATTACCTACTGGAACAAATACATGTGTCCGGAGCGGTGGGAGGAGCAGAAACAGACCGAAAGAGAGAGCGTTGGGGGTGTGGTGGTGTTGCCAGAGCTGATGGAGGAGGATGCAGATGACGGAACGACAAAATGAGCTGCCATTTGCGTGGAAGCCGCAGAAACGGCAGGCAGAATTTCTATGCCGTCCGGAATATGAGGCGCTATACGGCGGTGCGGCAGGCGGCGGAAAGAGCGAGGCATTGGTTGCCGAGGCGCTTCGCCAGGTACATATTCCGCATTATAAGGGAATCATCTTCCGAAAGACGTATCCGCAGCTTAGGGAGCTGATTCAGAAAAGCCACAGGATTTATCAGGCGGCATTTCCGGGTGCAATTTATCATGCAACCGAGCATTGCTGGATTTTCCCGAGCGGCGCAAGAATCTATTTCGGATCTATGCCGAATCAGGACAGCTACGAGAATTACCAGGGCTTATCCTTTGCATTTATCGGCTTTGACGAACTGACGCATTTTACCGAGGAGGAATATCTTTATCTGATCGGCAGAAACCGTGCGGACGGCGAGGGGTTAAGAGTTTACATCCGGTCGACGGCTAATCCGGGCGGACGCGGTCATGCCTGGGTGAAAGCAAGATTTATCACGGCAATGCCGCCGAATCAGCCTTATCATTATCAGATTGAGCTGACAGGCGAAGGGGGACAGAAAACGGTTGTCAAACGAAGCAGAATTTTCATTCCAAGCTCCGTTTGGGACAATAAAATTCTTTTAGAAAATGACCCGAACTATCTTGCAAATCTGGCAATGCAGACCGAGGCAAAACGGCGTGCGCTCCTTTACGGAGATTGGGACAGCTTTGACGGACAGGCATTTATTGAATGGAAAAACAATCCGAATCCAAAGCATGCCTTTACGCATGTGATTGAGCCGTTTGAAATTCCGGCACATTGGAAACGCTACCGCAGTTTTGACTTTGGTTATAGCCGACCCTTTGCGGTACAGTGGTGGGCGCAGGATCCGGACGGTGTGCTTTATCTTTACCGGCAGCTGTATGGCTGCACCGATACCCCGAATACCGGTGTGCGGTTAGAACCGCGCGAGATTGCCCGGCGCATCCGGCAGATTGAGGACGCAGAGGAGGAGGGCAGACATATCACCGGCATTGCCGACCCGTCCATCTGGGATGAGAGCCGCGGCTTAGACGGCACGGTCATTTACATGATGGAGCGCGAGGGAATCTATTTCGACAAGGCAGACAATAAGCGTCTGCCGGGCAAAATGCAGGTGCATTACCGGATGGCATTTGATGAAAACGGCAGACCGATGATGTATGTGTTTAACACCTGCAAGCATTTTATCCGAACGATTCCGTCTTTGGTATATTCCTCGGTGAATGTGGAGGATATTGATACGGATCAGGAGGATCATGATTATGACGCGATGCGGTATTTGTTTATGGCAAATCCAATTCCGCCGCGAAAAAATATGCAGACTCCGAAAAAGGAATGGAGTCCGCTGGATTAATTTTAAGAAAGGAATTTGATATGGAAGAAAAAAATCAGAACGCAGCCGGGTTATGCCCGGAGGAGGGGGAGGTCGTTCAGCCCCAGGGGATTGAAAGGATGGACGCGGAGGCTTTTGAGGCATACATTGAATCGGTGAAAAATCAGGATGGCGAAGTACAAGCCAGCCAATCAGGCAGCGCCGAGCCTGCGGACAATGCACCCTATATGACCTTTGCCACCAAGGAGGACTTGCAGGATTATCAGAATAAAACAATCGGAAAACGGTTGCAGGAGATCCGCGAGCATGCCGAGGAGGAGCAAAAAAAATATGGGGATTTGCTTCAGTTAGCACAGAGCCGCTATCAGACAAGTGATGAGGAAAAAGCGTTGGAACGTCTTTCAGCGGAATTAAAGAATACCTTTGAGGGACATAAAATGCAGGATTCGCATGCACTTGAGCAGATGGCGGAGGACATCCAGGAGGACTGGGAAAGACAGGCATCGGCGCTTCATAAGCTTGTGCCGGATTTCAACCTCGTGGACGCGTTTTTCAATCCGGAATTTTACCGCAAGGTGGTGGACGAGCATGCATCCATCGCCGAGGCGTATCTTTCCATTCAAAAAAAGGAAATGCCGCAGAGAACGATCCGGGAGGTGGGGAATGTCACCAACGGGATCAGCGGCAAGGTGAACACCGATGTAAACAGTATGTCTGATCGGGAGTTCGAGGAGTACATTCAAAAAATCAGAGAAAATTAGAAAGGAAGAACAGAATGACACAAACAGAAACAAATTTAAATCTTAACACAACCGCCTCCGCCGGTACAAAACCGCTTTTTCAGGAGGCATTAAACCGACACATTATCACACGCGCAAAGGCAAAACTGGTGCATCATCAGTTCGGACAGCCGACAAAAATCCCAAAGGGCAGAACCAAAACAGTTACCTGGGATAAGATGAATCCGCTGCCGAAGGCAAAAACTCCCCTGACAGAGGGTGTAACGCCGAAAGGAACAGCAATTAATATTTCCCGAATCAGCGATACTCCGAAGCAATATGGCGCATATGTTTCCACCACAGACGAGTTTGATTTCTTTAAGCATGACCCGTCTCCGGAAATGCTCCGCTTAAATGAAATTTTAGCAGAGAATGCAGGCGAAACACAGGATAGCTTAACGGCAGACGTATTAGCAGCAGGTACAAACGTGCAGTATGCCGGCGGAAAAAACGCAAGAGCGTCTCTGACAGACAGTGACGTGATGACGGTTGCAGAAATCAGAAAGGCAGTCAGAACCCTGAAGAATAATAAGGCAGCGCCGATTGACCGCGACTATGTGGCAATTGTCGATCCGGATGTTGCGTACGATCTGATGAGCGATTCTGCATGGGAAAAGGTGAAAACCTACTGCGATCCGAAAGATATGTACAGCGGCGAAATCGGCAGACTTTACGGTGTGCGTTTTGTGGAGACAACCGAGGCAAAGGTGTTCCGCGGTGCAAATTTAGCAACGGATAAGTCGGAGCTGGTAGTACACAGTGTGAGCGGAACAAAAATCTATGTGGACGATACCCTGACCTCGGCGGAGGCAACTGCGCTTGCAAGCCGCTCCATTCTGGTAAACGGTCTTTCCTACACCGTTTCTTCGGCGACTGCAGGATCAAACGGAGCAGCTTATCTGACCTGCTCGGCAGCAGTGGCAAGCTCGGTAAAGGCTGGCATGAGGGTTTATCCGGGTGAGGGGACTGCAAGCGGAAAGCCGGTGCATGCAACGCTGGTGATCGGCAAGGATGCATACGGTGTCACCGATCCGAAAGCAAACCTGGAAACCATTGTAAAGGCGCTTGGTTCTGCCGGCAGTGCAGACCCGTTGAATCAGAGAGGAACAATGGGTTGGAAATGCCACCACTTAGCAAAGATTCTGGTGGATGAGTACATGGTAAGAATTGAGTCGACATCAACAGCAGATTGATAAAAATTACTGCCGCGCCGCAACGCGGTGCGGCAGTAAATGAAATTGGAGGGAATTGCATTGACAAAAGCAGAAAAGGAAATTATGGATTTTTATGAGGAGAAAGTGCCGGTATTGATCAGACGGCCTGCCGGAACGCCGATTGGTGCAAGCCACACAGTGACACTAAACGGAAAAAACTATCAGATTCGGTATGATGAAACGGTGCTTGTGCCGCGCAAGGTTGCGCTGATTATTGAGGAAAAGGAACGGAATGAAAGAAAGCTGGAGCTGCGCATGGCAAAGATGGCAGGCACAATCCAAAGCTTAGACGGAGAATAATATGAGAGTGACAGCATATCCGCCGGGGACAGAAAAAAATCAGACCATAAATGTATTTAGCGGTTTGAACCGATACCCCTACAAAAGCGCCAATGAGCTTTCCGATACAAAAAATCTGTCCACCGACGCTTATCCGTATTTAACACCGAGAAAGTCAAGAGGTGTGGATGAAGCGTTCAATCAGATTTTTGTGACCGGAGAGGACGGAGCAAAAACGGCACAGACAGTCACCTCCGCGCGTGCCGTGATTGCACCGCGTGCAGAGGATGAAATCAAAGGCTTTTGCGGTGTGATCGGAACGGACTTTTATTATAACGGAGAGAAAAAGGAGATGGAGGTTGCGGCAACCTACGACGCCGACGGAAAATTCCAGTACGGGCAGGCAATTGCTTCAGACGGAAAAATTCAGCTGCTCTGGATGAATAACTACATTCTGATTCACGGTTATGATTGCAGCGAGCGCGAGACGTATCTTTATTATTACAATCTGAAAGGAGAAAAAGACTGTGTGCAGTCGCCGGAGTATGACAGTGTGAGCTATTTCGGGGAATATACCTGTTCTGTAAGCGACAAAACCGGATTGGGAGTGATCAAGGCAAGGCATATAAAGCCATATCGGAGAAGCGGAGAGTATTGGGGTTTCAAGGTTGGGGATTCCATTTTTATTGACGGCTTAATGGTGAAAAGCAGCAGCCGTTATGACAAGTTTGGAAAATATCAGATTTATGATGCGGTGGTAACCGAGATTAAGGACGAGGCAAGCTCCACCAGCGGCGGTGATACCACCTGGATTTCCACCATCACATTTTCCTGCAAAAATCAGAACGGAGAAAATGCCATTTACTATAGCAACGACTATTCCGTCCGGCATATTTACCGGCGCGTGCCTGCTATGACGGCAATTGCCGTCAAGGACGGACGAATCTGGGGAGCAAGTCCGAACGGAGAAACGATCTATGCATCTGCCTTTGGGGACACGTTTTATTTTCAAAGCTATGCCGGAACAAGTGCAGACAGCGCCGCCATTGAGACGGCAAGCCAAGGAGAATTTCTGGGCGTTTACGAATACGGCGGAACACTTTTGGCAGTCAAAAAAACTGGACTTGAGGTTGTATACGGAAGTGTTCCGAAAGAATATGTCATCGGAAAGAGCTATGAGGGGTGCGGCTGCATTGATATGGATTCTATGGTAACGGTGGGAGACGGTGTGTTCTATCTGGGTTATCGCGGGTTTTATCTTTACCGCGGCAGCAGACCGCAGCTGATTTCGGATGCTTTAGCATCGGAATATCTGGAGGCATGTGCGGTTTCGGATGGAATCCGCTATCTTGTTTCTGCAAAAAAAGCAGACGGCAGCTATGAATTTCTTTCCTACGATCCGCGGTATGGTATTTGGCTTTTGGAGGACGGTTTAAAAATTTCCGGAGGATTTTTCCGGGAAAAGGGAGCATATCTTTTAGAAACCGGAAAACAAGTATTGCGGTGCGGATGGGGGACAGAAAAAGTTCCCTGGAGCTTTACGCTGAAAAATCTTCTGGAGAAGAAACAGCAGGCGGCATTTTCTCTCTGGATTACAGCGGAACTGGAAAAAGGAACAACGCTTTGCGTCTATTATAAAACGGATCGCGGAGAATGGGAGCAGGCAGAGGAGATCACAGAAAAAAGAACGGAAATGATTCCGACTGTCTACTATATTCCGATCCGCAGCCGGTGCGGAGATGTTCTTTCCGTCAGAATTGAGGGCGAGGGCGGCATGATTCTCCGGCGGCTGGAGTGGGATTATGATCAGGCAGGAAAGAATTATCATAAATAAGGGGGACATACAATGAAAAAAGTTGAAGTGTTAGAGCGTGCGGATGCGCTTTGTAAAAATCCGTATTCTGCCGGAGAAAAGCTTTCCTGGTGTGCAGAGCTGGATGAGAATTTAAAGACAGACTATCTCCGGGAGGAGGAACTTTCCGGAACAGATCTTTCAGAGGAAACGGCGGTCGGTGCGCCGTATGATTTGATGTATGTGGATTTTGTAATGGCAAAATGCTGCTATTATCAGCGTGACTATGACGCATACAATCAGCATATCACAGCGTTCCAGAACAAGCTATCTGATTTTTCCAATTACCACATCCGTGAAAACCTTCCGGTGCGGAAAACAAAAAACCAGGTTCAGAATTGGTGGTGTTAGGATGCAGAGATTTACGGTTGGAGAACCGCCGGAGAAAACCGGCGATCAGGAGGCAGACCTGCGCGCGCTGTCCTCCTGGTGCGGAGAGCTTTATCAGAATTTATGGCTGATCTATTTTCTAAAGGATCGGGAAACCGGAGAGGAGGGACAGGAATGAAAGAATTAAAAGGTGCGTTTGTGCTGGTTGCGGCAATGCTGTTTTCGTATTTTAACAAAATGCTGATTCCGGTTTTGATTCTGATGCTTTGCATGCTTTTAGATTACTTTTCGGGAATGACAGCAGCATGGATTTTCGGGGAATTAAATTCCGGCATCGGAAAACGGGGAGCAATCAAAAAGGTGTGCTATATGCTTTTGGTTGTGGTGGCAGGCGTTGTGGACTGGCTTCTGCACAATGGATTGCAGGCGGCTGGGATCACGTACAATCAAAGCTATCTTTTCGGAATGATGGTGGCAATCTGGCTGATTTTAAATGAGCTGATCAGTATTTTAGAAAATTGCGCAAGGATCGGTGTGCCGATTCCAAAATTTTTAAAGCCGGTTGTGGAGAAATTAAAAATTGTTGTGGAACAGAAAGGAAGCAGGGATGACGATTAATACGAATCTTCCGTGTCTTGGGAAGAATTACACAATAGGAAGAAACGAAAAAATTTCATACATTGTGGTGCATTATACCGGGAACAACGGCGACACAGCGCGCGGAAATGCAAACTATTTTGCAAAAAATGCCGTCAAGGCATCGGCACATTTCTTTGTGGATGAGAATGAGATTGTGCAGAGCGTTCTTTTGGGAGATACGGCATGGCACTGCGGCGCGAAAAGCTATCGGCATCCGAAATGCCGTAACGGAAACAGTATCGGAATTGAGCTATGCTCTAAGGTGAAAAACGGGGAATTTTATATTCCTCCAAAAACCATCGGCAGAGCAATTGTGCTGGTAAAGCGGCTGATGGGGATTTACGGTATTGATTCGGAACATGTTCTCCGGCATTATGATGTTACCGGAAAATTATGTCCCGAACCGATGGTGCGGCATCCGGAGGAGTGGATCAGATTTAAGGAGGCATTGGACGAAGCAATGGATAATAATTTAGAAAAAAGAATTGCCGCGCTTGAAGGAAACGGACGGTATAATTATATTGACCAAAACCTTCCGGCATGGGCGCAGGAGACGGTCAGAAAGCTTTGCCGGCGCGGTGTGCTTTCGGGAAATGAGCAGGGGGAACTGAATTTAAGTGAGGATATGCTTCGGATTCTCGTTCTGCACGACCGGCTCGGACTTTATGAGGAAAGGAGTGAGGGGTGATGGAGTATATCTATCGCGGAAAGGTTCCAGAGGAGCTGATCGAAAAAGCACTTTCAACCTATGAGGCATATAAGGCGGACAAGCAAAGCTTAAACGACCGGATCTGTGAAAACGACCGTTGGTACAAGCGTTGGCATGAGGTCAACTGCGACCCGGTCTATCGCCCGGATTCTAACACGTTAAACAGCGCAACGGCATATGTGTTCTCGGCGATTGAAAATAAATATGCAGATGCGATAGACAATTTTCCTGTTCCGACGGTTTTGGAGCGTGAGCCGAGCGACACGCAGACAGCGCAGCTTTTATCCAAAATTCTGCCGGTTCAGCTGGATTTGAGCGGATTTAAAAAGTGCTATAAGAGAAACTGGCGGCGCAAGCTGAAATTCGGAACAGGGATTTACGGGGTGTTCTATAATGCGGAAAAGGACGATATTGAATTGCAGGCATTAAACATTTTAAGCGTCTATTGCGACATGAAAATTCCGGACGTGCAGGAATCGCAGTTTTTATTCCTTTCACAGGCAATTGACAATGCGGCATTGAAAAATCAGTATCCGGACTTTGCGCCGCTCTTTGAGGGGGACGCGGCGGTCGATACCTTTGACGGCCCGGCAACGGTTCGTGACCGGAGCGAGGTTTTAGACTGCTATTACAAAAAGCCGGACGGCAGTGTGCATTTAATTAAATTTGTGCGCGGACAGGTGATCGATGCAAGCGAGGACATCCCCGGCTATGAAAAGGGAATCTACGCACACGGACTTTATCCGGTTGTCTTTGACGTTTTATATCCGCAGGAGGATTGTCCGTTTGGTTATGGCATTGTGGATATTATCCGGAATCCGCAGATGTATGTAGATCAGCTGGACGGCATTATCCTAAAAAATGCGGCATTGTCCGGAAAGCAGCGGTGGCTTGTGAAGGATCGGGGCGCGATCAATGAGGAGGAATTTAAGGATTGGTCGTGCGATATTGTACATGTGGACGGCAGTCTGGACGAAAGCCATATCCGGTCGGTACAGGCAGGAGGACTTTCCGACTTTATTTTGCAGCACCGTCTGGAAAAGATCAACGAGTTGAAAGAGGTTATCGGAAACCGGGACTTTCAGCAGGGCGGAACGACCGGCGGCGTGACGGCTGCAAGTGCGATTTCGTCCTTGCAGCAGGCAGGCGAAAAGCTTTCCCGTTCCTTAATTGACGACAGCTTTGACGCATACAAGGAACTGATTGTGATGTGCGTGGAGCTGATCCGTGAATTTTACTCGGCAGAGAGAATCTATCGGATTACAAATGAATTGGGAAATATTGAATTTGCGCAGTTTTCCAATACGTTGATGACGCATGTGGACTATGAAAGAGACGCGCTCGGCTTTCCGGTTGCCGTCAAATGCCGGAGAGCGGAATTTGATATTGAGATTATTCCGAAACGAAACAGTCCCAATTCCCGGGAGAAGAACAACCAGGTTGTACTGGAGCTTTGGAAGAACGGATTTTTCCAGCCGGGACAGACTGAAATGGCGCTTGCCGCGCTGGAGAGTATGAATTTTGACGGCAAGGAACGATTAATGGAAAATTTAAAGAAACTGAAAGGAGCAACAGAATATGGGTTATCAGACAACACCGGCAGACCGGCTGAAACGGGCATCGAAGAAAGCGGCGAATAATCTGGCAGACGCATTCCGGCAGAAAAGCACAGGAAACGGAACGCTTGTCCGGGCAACCGACTATGCAGCGCCGGCAGGGATTCCGGCATTGGGTTATTCTGCAAAGAGTAAAACCGTGACGGTGGACGGACAGGCAGTTCCGACCGCCTATATGGACGGAGACCGTGCTGTGGTCAGCAAGGACGCGTTAGACCGGGCATATCAGAATGTGTTAGACCGGAATGGAATTAAAACGGCAAAGCAGCTGGAGGACAATTGGAACGATAAGTATGCGGCGCGTTTAAACGACAGCGTGAACCATTTGCAGAACCGAAAGGACTGGAAATACATTCCTGAGCAGGATCCGGCATATCAGGCATACAAGGCGCAGTATGAGCGTGAGGGCATGCAGGCATACCAGAATGCATTGGCAGAAATGGCGGCGAGAAACCGCGGTAATATGACCTCTGCGGCGGTCACCGTTGCCAATCAGCAGCTGGGGCAGTATTTAGCAAAGCTTTCAGATCAGATTCCAAAGCTTGCGCAGAACTCCTATGAACGCTATCAGGGTGATTATGAACGGGACAGCCAGAGCTATTCCAAGCTTTCCGAGTTTGCGGCGGCAGACTGGAAGCGCATGCAGGAGCAGAATGAGCAGGCAAAGGCAGACTATCAGACCTGGGTGGATGCAGAGCGCAAACGAACTGAGCAGCGGCAGGCGGACGAGAAATTTTTGCAGAATCTGGAGATTCAGCAGCAGAAAGCCGGATATTCGGCAGAAAACCAGGATCAGAAGCTTTGGAATTATGCATGGCAGAATGCTGAGCGGCGCGGATATTTCACAGCGGAGGAAATTGCGCTTTTGAATATTCCGCAGAATGCGGACGGCAGCTATCCGTCGCCGGATGACATTAAAAATGCGCAGAGCAGACAGTATTTCCAGGAGGTGGAGATTCCGCAGCTGGACTATAAGAGCTGGCTGGATCGCATGCAGAAACAGGCGGAATTAGAGCAAAGAGCAAGAAATGACGCAGCGTCTAAGGGATTGCAATATGATTATAACCGGGCGCTTGCGGCATACCGTGCATCGCTTAAATAGAAAAAACCGTGGACAGCAAAGGGAGCTTGCGTCCACGGTTTTTTTTGCTGGCTGTTTTATGTGACTGATATTCGCAGGGTAATGAGAAAACCTGATTTTGACGGATAAAACAGCAAGCGTCTAAAATTTTTGTGCCTCCCGTCTGGACTGACAGAAAGAAGATGGTGAATACAAAGCCTATTCTTTATCCGGCAGAAGTACATAAAATTCCGTTCCCAA
>CAKSJF010000077.1 GCA_934462945.1 uncultured Clostridia bacterium
TCTTTGAACCGGAGATGAACCCTGCCGAACAATCACCAAGAGAATTGCTGCGCAGACTTGTGAATGTTCATATTGCTCCGTCGCCGCTCTGCCGTGCGGCATATACGGAACAGGCATTAAAAGCTGCCGCCGCGACCGGTACAAAGCAATATGTCATCCTCGGCGCAGGTCTGGATAACTTCGCATTCCGGGAAACAGAGTTTTTGTCGAAGCACAGGGTATTTGAAGTCGACACCCCTTTGACGCAGGCGGATAAATTGGAACGGGTCACTCGTGCCGGGTGGACGATTCCGGACAACCTCGCCTTTGTCCCTGTGGATTTTACAAAGGATCGTCTGACGGAACGTCTGATTGACAGTGGATTTGATCCGACAGTAAAATCTTTTTTCTCATGGCTTGGTGTGACCTACTATCTTTCAACAGAAGCAATTGACAAAACGCTTGCCGAGCTTTCATCGCTTTGTGCAGACGGCAGCGCGGTTGTATTCGATTATCCGGACGAAAATTTCTTCGATGCGCCTGAAAAGCGCGTACAGAATACGATTATGATGGCAAAAGCAGGCGGTGAGCCGATGCAGTCAGCGTTTTCCTGCAAAGAGCTTGAAATATTGCTGAAAAAACACGGTTTTCTGATTTGTGAGCAATTGACGCCTGATGAGATTCAAAAGGAGCTTATCGATAATGCCGGAGCGGATATGAAAGCTTTTGAGCATGTCAATTACTGTCTTGCTGTCAGAAAAAGTGAAATCTTATAAAAAGGCAGTAACCCGTGTGAGCATCAATGTTCTTCCGGTTCAAATCAGGATTTGAGGTCCGGTATAGCGGTTTGGATGAAGCTATCGGGGAAAAAGATTATATTATGGCATGGCAGCAAAAATAGAGATTCAATTTTATGGAGGTAACTATGAAAAATACAGATATATTAATTGGCTGCTGCGGACTGGATTGCGAAAAGTGCGATGCCAGAATTGCAACGCTTACAGACGACAACACTCTGCGGGAGAAAACCGCCGCCTTGTGGACAAAGCTCAACGGGGTAACAATCACGCCGGAAATGATTCACTGCACCGGCTGTCGTGCAGAGGGCGCAAAAACGCCATTCTGCGACAAGCTCTGTCCTATACATAACTGCGTTCGGGAAAAGGGACTGGACACCTGTGCCGACTGCGGGCAGATGGACGGATGTCCGACGCTGGGGCGCATCGTCGAAAATAACCCGTCTGTTTTGGAAAATCTGAATAGAGCGAAATAGTGAGGAAAGCCGGGAAAATTCCGTGTGTTTCCGGGAATAGCATAGAAAAACAGTGACCAGCAGCGGTCACTGTTTTTTTGACTATTTTTTATTCTTTTTTCAATCCATGTACCACCAAACCGATCACCAGTCCCAGAATTGCAGGAACAAGCCATCCTAAGCCGATAGAGAAGAACGGCAGGTAAGCTTTTGCAAACTCTATCAGTCCTCCGGCATGGAGTGTGGCAATTGCGCCTTTTGGAAGTGCGGCGATAAAATCCAATATTGCGGCTACCAGTGTCAAGCCGGTTACCCAGCCGTAAACAGCGCGGTCATTTCCTAATTTGTCTCCAAAGAGCGACAGAAAAATCAGTGTGATCGCAAGCGGATACAAGAACATCAGAACCGGGAGCGAGTATGCAATAATCGTGTTTAATCCGAGGTTCGCCACCAGGAAAGAAACAATACAGAAAATCACTGCCCACGGTTTGTAGGACAAGCTGTTCGGGAACATCGCCACAAAGGTTTCAGAACAGCTGGTGATCAGACCGATTGCTGTTTTTAAGCATGCCATGGTGACAATTGCCGCCAGCACAAGTGCGCCCTCTTTTCCGAAATAGTGGTGTGCAATCACAGCCAGCGCCTCGCCGCCGTTGGCAGATGCTTCATATATGCCGCGGCTCTGCGTTCCGATTAAGGTGACAGCAATATAAATCACAGCCATGAAAAGACAGCTGAAAATGCCGGCAAAGACGGTGTTTTTCGCAACGGCTTTCGGTTCTTCCACCCCTAAGCCGCGGATCACGTTTACCACGACAATACCGAATGCAAGTCCTGCTAATGCGTCCATTGTGTTATATCCCTCTAAAAAGCCTTTAAAAAATGTTCCGGAGGCATATGCCTCGGACGGTTCAATCTCAGAAATTGTACCGATCGGAGAAAGAAATGCGGCAATGACTAAAATGCCGAGACAGACTAAGAAAATCGGGTTGAGTATTTTTCCGATCCAGGTCAGGATTTTTCCCGGCTTTAGCGAAAATGCAAGCACAATCGCAAAGAAAATGAGTGAAAAGACAAACAGATGCAGTTTCCCGGCATGCGGCAGCAGCTGTTCAATTCCGGTGTTAAACGGAACTGTTGCACAACGCGGAATCGCAAAAAACGGACCGATTGTGAGATACAAAAGGCAGGTAAAGAATATACCGTACTTTTTCCCAACTTTGCCGGAAAGCTCTGAAAGACCGCCGCTGCGGCTGATTCCCAATGCCGCCACACCCAGAAGCGGCAGACCGACGCCGGTGATTAAAAAACCGGCAATCGCAAGCCAGACATTCCGTCCGGCAAGCTGACCCATGGAAACCGGAAAAATCAGGTTTCCTGCTCCGAAAAACATTCCGAACAGCATGCTTGCGATCGAAACGGTTTCTTTGACTGTTAGTTTTTGTTTCATAAGAAATCCCCCATAAAAATTTATTTATTCCGTGATATACACTTTTGTGTATAAAGGAACGTAGTTTACCATCCATTCAATATCCGCAGGATGGAGGCGGACGCAACCATGTGAGAGCTTTTTCCCCACGCGGTCGTCATAAGGAGTGCCGTCGTAGCGGCGGAGTGTGCTATGAAAAGCATATCCGTGATAGAACCGCATAATCGGTCCGACATAATAGTTCGGATACGTCCAGCGCGATTCTTTTGAAAAATATTCAAATTCTCCGGTTACAGTCGGTGTTGCAGGCGCGCCGATTGCACAGGGGAGCGTTTTAATCAGTCCCCAGTGATTCTTTGAGCCAAGGAACACATGCACTGAATAGTCCTTTTTCGACACCCATAAAAGATAGGGTGTTCTGCTGGAAAGTCCGGTCTGGTTAATGGTTTTTTCTAAGTAGGTTTCCTCAAATTTGAGATTGGGGAGGTTAATTGTGATGCCGGCATCATTCTGCTGTACCTCATATGCAATTCCCATACAGTCTGCCACCAGCCAGAATGGCACATAGAGCGTTCCGGAGAGCGCTTTTGAGGGAACACTGTTTTCGGTTTGCGCTCCGTCAAAATAAGCATAGGTGGAATCTAAATAAGTAGAAAGCCGTTTTTCATAGCCGTTTACGTCGATCCGGCGAATATCCGGATAATAGGTGACAAGACTGGGATGCACCCGGATTGCGGTGAGAAATTCCTGCACCGGCACAAGACAGGAATTGTCTAAAATCACTGCCGGATGCTCCATCACAACCGGCGATCCGCCAACCGTGACAGTAACGGGAAGATGCTGCTTTGGCGAGACGAAAAGGAAAAATTCATTTCCCGGGTTTTCATCTGCCGGATCGGTCGGTGTAAAGGTGGTAAGCGGAATCATTTGATTTTCTTTGTATTCTACTCCATAAAACTGCACCGATTCCGCACCGGAAAAGCAGGAAAGATAAAAGGTTTCTCCCAGAGTGTAGTCTGGCAGGGAATAGGTGATTTCCGCTGTTTCACCGGGGTTCTGCACGCTGATTTTTTCTGCCTTTAGAAATTCGCCGTCCGCGGTAAAAATTCCGAAAACGGCAGAGCCGGGAATCGGATGCTCTGTCTGATTCACCCGCAGCCGGACGGTCAGACTGTTTTTCGTTTCTGCTTTTTCCGAAACCTCCTGCAAGGGTACATCATCTGCAAATACAACTGCTGTAGGGATGGTCAGCGCGCAAGCGCAAAGGATTGCCATTAATTTTTTCATACTCGTCTCCTGTCTTTATTTATTTTTTCGTTTCTGAATTTCATCCCGAAGCCGTTCGGAATAGGATTTTAAGTATTCTGCCATAGGACGGTGCGGATGCATCGCAAAAAGGAATCGCCGGTGCTCGCGCTGTTTTTCCATCTGCTGCGCAATATGCTGTTTTAATTCCTCGAACCGGATTACCATTTCGTTTTCCTTTGCAAAGGCACGGAGCTTGGTTAAAAGATTTACAGAAACGGCAAAATCAATCACGAAGATACCGTAGAAGAATCCGATACAGAAAGAAAAGGTCAGATTTTCCGAAAGCCATTGGAGCGCGTCTAAAATATGCGGATGAATCAGAAAATAGTAAACAGCGCTCAAAACTGCCCAGAAAAATGAAAATTTCGGACAGATAATTCCCTGGATATTTCCCCATTCCCGGGAATAATCCCAAAGCTTGACCTTCATTCCGTGGATAAAGATCAGTCCGGCAAGGTATTCAATCAGCGTCACAAATAATGCCATGACGCAGAACAAAAGCGTTCTCCGGAGCGGAATGGACTGGATCGGGATATATTCTTCCAAATTCGCCAACAGAAACAGAATACATAAGCTAAAGCCGTAAAGCGGAAGATACGGACCGGTTAAAAATCCGGGGTTAATCCATTTACGCTCCGGATTTGCCGAGGAGAAAAACCGCCGGAATACCAGCTCTAAGCACCAGCCGACTAAACTTCCGATAAAGAATAAAAATGCTAATACTAAAAAGATACTCATTCTGATTCCTCCGTATCCTTGCCGCTGCCTAACTGCGGCTCTTTCACTTGACTAAGCTTTCGCTGAATGGCGCGTGTCCGTACTCCAACCAGTGTATCCAACTCTTTATTTGCCTGCGCAAGCCGCGTTTGTGTGTTTTCCAAAACTTTTGCAAATTTGTCAAATTCGCTTTTGACCGATTCTAAAATGCTCCAGACCTCTGCGGAACGTTTTTGAATCATCATGCTGCCAAAGCCCATCTGGAGGCTGTTTAAAAGCGCCGCCATAGTGCTTGGACCTGCAATATTGACCTTGTAGTCTCTCTGCAAAATCTCCACCATGCTGCGGTTGACCACTTCGGCATAAAGTCCCTCAAAGGGGAGGAACAGAATGGCAAATTCGGTGGTGTACGGCACTTCAATATATTTATCGTGAATATCCTTTGCAAACTGCCGGATGCGCGTGCAGAGAGCGGATGCTGCCTGCTTCACGTTTTCCGCACTGCCGCTGTCATATGCGTCTAAAAGCTGTGTATATGCGTCAGCCGGGAATTTTGCGTCGATCGGAAGATAGAGAAAACCGCCCTCCTCGGTTGGAATTTTCACCGCATATTCCACCACAGCACGGCTTCCCGGGCGGGTTGCGACATTGGTTTCATACTGCTCATGCGACAGGATTTCCTCTAAAATTGCACCCAGCTGGATTTCGCCCAGAATACCGCGTGTTTTCACATTCGATAAAACGCGCTTTAAATCGCCCACGCCGTTTGCTAAGGTCTGCATTTCGCCCAGTCCCTTATAGACCTGCTCTAACCGTTCGCTCACCATCCGGAAGGACTGATTCATCTTTTCCTCTAAGGATTTTTGCAGCTTTTCATCCACCGTCTGCCGCATTTCTTCTAATTTTTTGCTGTGTTCTTCACGAATGGCAGACATTTGTTTCTCAATGGTAGCGCGAATGCTTTCCAGACGCTGATCTGTAGTGGTTTCGGTCGTTTTTAAGCGGTTTTCCATCTGCTTTAAGCTTTCTGAAACCGTCTGATTCATAGCCGCCTGCTTTTCGGTCAGTCCCTTATCCAGATCAGATAAATGCCTTGTCATCTGCTCGTCCGCCTGTTTTTGATTGGAGGAGAGAAGTTCTCCTAAATTTTTTACAGAGGTTTGTGTGCTTTCGTTCAGGCTTTTCCGGAGCGATTCAAATTCTGCGGAAAAGTCGTTTTTCTTCCGGGACACCGCCAGGATTATCAATAAAACCAATTCAGCCGCAGAGAGTACGGCAAGTAAATATTCCATCCGATTCTGACCCTTTCTTTCATACTATCTTTTATTATACATGATTTTATGAAATTTTTCAATCTTTTTTTCAAAATAATGGAACAAAATAAAATTTTACTCGTCTAACGTAGTAGAAACACCAAAAAGAAAGGATGAGTGGTATGAAAAAAACAATTGCCGGTGTGATTGGATTGGCGTGTCTTTTGCAGCAGACTGCAATTTTTGCAGCAAGTCCGCTGGAGGGAGCAATTCTATCGGTGAAGGAGAGAATTGATATTCCGGAGGCGCTGACCGAGTTTGAGTCCGCAAGCACGACAGGGGAGGACGGAAAAACCTATTACCGTCTGGACTGGAGCAACAAGGAGGAAACAAAAAGCTTAGAGGTGATGACCGATGAAAAGGGAAGAATCACCGGGGTTTACCAGTATGATGAGGACTGGTACGCGCAGGACGACGTTTTAACATTAGATGAAAATGCCTATGACGGTGCGATGAAATTTGCAGATCAGTGGATTAAAAAAGTTGCGCCGGAGCAGTTTACGGAGGAAAATGATCAGCTTGTGCGCCAGCAGCCGACCGAAAAGCTGAATCTGCGGGATATGACCTATACCTTTGTATACGACCGGATCCGGAATGGATATGAGGTGGCAGAGAATGATGCCTATGTCAATGTCCGCAAGGCAGGAGACGGCTTTGCGGTATATTCTGCGGATCTCAATTGGGACTATGACGCAGATTTTAAAGATGCAGACAAACTCCTGACGAAAGAGGAAGCGCAGAAAGCTTATGAGACGGTATTCCCGATTGAAATGCAGTACCGCCGCTATGACAAGAAAACTGTATTCTTAGAGTATCAGACCGGCGGCAGACGGTACATAGACGCAGAAACCGGCGAAAAGGCAGAACCAAAACCGCATGATGTAATGCCGCTTGGAGATCGTGCCAACCAGGAAAAGAGTGCAGCGACAATGGATGCAGGCGCAGGAGGACTTTCTCCGCGGGAACAGCAGGAAGTGGACGCAGTTGCCGGATTGAAAACGGCAGATGAAATCTTTTCTGCGGTAAAAAAGATTCCGGAGCTTTCCGTTCCGTCCGACCTGACCGTGAGATCAAAGCAGATTTATAAAACAGAGGATGGCTACCAGATCCGGCTTTATTACAGCAATGCCAAGGATGATCAGGCAGAGGATGAAAGCACTTCTTTGAATCTGACTGCAAATGCAGAAACCGGAAAAATTTTAAGCTACAACCGTTATGACAGCAACTGGCAGGAAGAAAAAACACAGAATCCGGAAAAGGCAGACGCATTTCTGAAAGCCTATTATCCGGCAGAGTATGCCGCATGCCGCAAGGTTGAGGAGCAGAATGAGGGAGAAGAAAAGATTGTTCGTCCCTGGGTGAATTATCAAAGAATTGTAAACGGTGCACTTTATCCGGAAAACGGACTCTATGCTTACTATAATACAGCAAAGGGCTATATTACAACCTTTTACTGCACTTGGGATTCGGACACCTCCTATTTCCCGGATGCAAAAAAAGCAAAGACACCGGAGGACGCATATGCCTTGATATTTGAAAAATATCCGCTGAAGATGATCTATCTGGAAACAGAAAACGGTTACCGTCCGGTTTGGACACTTTCAGAATCCTGGATTCAGCTGGATGCAATCAGCGGCAAATTTACCGAATATGACGGAAAAGAAGTGGATGATTTTAAGCCTGCATACACCGATCTTTCCGGACATTGGGCAGAACAGATTGTGAATCAGTTAGCAAGCTACGGTGTGGCAATCCGTTCTGAAAAATTCATGCCGGATCAGGAGATCACACAGGCAGAGTACTTAACCCTGCTCTGCGAGGCGATGTATCCTTATGACGATTTCCGCGAGGAGGATTATGTTTATGAAACCATGCTCCGCCGAAAGGTTCTGACTGCGGATGAGAAGAATCCAAACGGTACGATTACAAAGGAAACTGCCATTTGTTATCTCCTGCGTGTGATGGGAATGCAGAAGGTGGCAGAGCTTCCGGGCATTTACCGTTGTGATTTCTCGGATGAATCGGAAATTACACCGGCGCTTTATGGCTACTGCGCGCTTGCAAAGGGGTTTGGAATTGTCAACGGAGCAAATCAACAGCTCCAACCGCAAAAAACCGCCACCAGAGCCGAGGCTGTGACATTGATTTATCAGTATTTAACCAAATAACTCCTGAATAAAAAAGAAAGAACCTCAAATCGTGGGGTTCTTTCTTTTTTATAAAGAATTTTATAAATTTCCTTATTCTTCAAACAAAGCCTTTGCAAATTCCTGGGGGTGAAATTCCTGCAAGTCCTCCAGACCTTCGCCGACTCCGATAAACTTTACCGGGATTCTTTGCTCCTGTGAAATGGCAACAATCACACCGCCCTTTGCCGTTCCGTCCAGCTTGGTCAGAATAATTCCTGTGATCTCTGCGGCTTCGGAAAAGAGCTTTGCCTGGGAGAGTGCGTTTTGACCGGTGGCTGCGTCTAATACTAACAGTACCTCGCGCGAGGCGCCCGGAAGTTCCCTCTCAATCACGCGCGAAATCTTATTCAGCTCTGCCATCAGATTTTTTTTGTTGTGCAGTCTGCCGGCAGTGTCGCAGATTAAAATGTCGCAGTTTCGCGCTTTTGCAGCATTGCACGCATCAAATACCACCGCTGCCGGATCACTGTTTTCCTTTTGCTTAATGATCTCGCAGCCGCTCCGTTCTGCCCAGATATCCAGCTGATCAATGGCAGCTGCACGGAAAGTGTCCGCTGCTGCTAACATCACCTTTTTCCCCTGTGCCTTATAGTGCGCGGCAAGCTTTCCGATACTGGTCGTCTTACCAACGCCGTTGACGCCGATCACCAAAATGACTGCCGGTTTTGAGGACAAATCCATGGAACAGTCATTTTCGGAAAGCATCTCACTGATAATGTTCTGCAATTCCTGTTTTACGTCATTTCCATCGGTAATGCGTTTTGTTTTCACACGGTCGCGCAGGGTTTCAATAATTTTGGCAGAGGTTTCTGCGCCGAGATCTGCCATGATGAGCGCTTCTTCCAGCTCCTCAAAAAACTCCTCGTCTACCTTGATGAAAACCTTGAACACCTGGTTCACCTGCTCGGAAATTGCCTCTTTGGTTCTTCCTAAGCCTTGTTTCAATTTATCAAAAAAACCCATTTTCATTCCTGCCTTTCCATTATTTCAGCATTTCATCATCCACATCATCAATATGCAGGGAAAGCAGCTTGGAAACACCCTTTTCCTGCATGGTCACACCGTACATGATATTTGCCGCCTCCATCGTTCCGCGGCGGTGCGTGATTACGATAAACTGCGTCTGCGATAAATAGTTCTTTAAATAGGTTGCAAACCGGGAAACGTTTACATCATCTAATGCCGCGTCGATCTCGTCCAGAAAACAGAACGGTGTCGGCTTTACCTCTAAGATGGCAAAGAGCAGTGCAATGGCAATAAACGATTTCTCGCCGCCGGAATAAAGGCTGATATTCTGCGTGCTTTTTCCGGGCAGCTGTGCCTCAATCTCAATACCGCTCTCCATCACATCCTGCGGATCGGACAGATAAAGCCGTCCCTTTCCGCCGCCGAATAACTCACGGAATACCTGTGAAAAGCTCTTGTTGATCTCCTCAAACTGCTTTTGAAAATGCTCCTCCATCAGCTCCTGCATAGAACCGATCACTTGCTCTAAGTTTGCTTTTGCCTTTTCCAGATCGTCGCGCTGGGTGCTTTGGAGGGTGTAACGCTCCTGCACGCTCTGATATTCTTCAATCGCGTCTAAATTCACGCTGCCAAGCGCTTTGATTTTTCCGCGCAGCTCCTGGGTGCGTTCTCTGGCTGCTTTTTCGTCCTCAATTTCCTGTTTTGCCTCCTCGGCTGCCGAGGGGGTTAATTCGTATTGATCCCAAAGACGGTTAATAATGCCCTCTAAATCGGATTCTAACTTCTGCTGACGGCTTTCCGCGCGGGATAATTCCTGCTGCAAGAGAATCAGACGGTCGGTCAGATCCTTGTTGCTGTTTTGCAGCGCCTTTAAGCGTTCCACAATTTCTGCCTTTTCCTGTTCTACCGTTTCCAGTTCGGTGCGCAGTTCTTTGGAACGCTGTGCAATCCGTTCCATTTCTGCTTTCTTTTCTGCAATGCTGTTGGTCAGCAAGGTGTTTTTTTCGGTCAGAGCGCGGCAGTCCTCCTGTTTTTTTGCAATAGTCTGCTCACTGGCTGCGATTTGGTTTTTCCATTCTGAAACAGCAGAACGGCTTGTTTCCAGATCTTTTTCCAATGTCCGCAGACGGAGTGTCTCGTCCATTAATTCCTTTGCTTTCAGATCCTTTTTGCGCGACAGCGCCTCATATGCTTCTTCCTGCTCCGAAACTTCCTGATTCAGCTGTTCCAGCTTGTTTTCCGCCTGGCGCATTCCGGAAATCATTTCTGCAATCTGATCTCCGCTTTCTGAAAGCTTCTGATCCAGCATGGAAAGCTCCTGTTCCAGTGCCTGTGCGGATTCTCCGCTTTCTGCAAGGGATTCCTCCAAATGCTTTTTCGTGTTTTCCAATACTAAAATTTCATTCTCATACTCACGCACCAACGGTTCATAGGAGGAAAGCCGGATTTTCTGGTTTTCCAGGTCTTTCTGGGATTCCTCCGATTTTTCCGAAAGTGTCTGAATCCTGCGCGTGAGCGTGTGCAGTTCATCTGTAAGCGTTTTGATCTCTCCGGCACGGGATAAAAAGCCGGTTGACCGGTTCACACTTCCGCCCGACATTGATCCGCCGGCGTTTAATACTTCGCCGCCAAGGGTTACCGTTTTAAACCGGTATCCGAATTTCCTGCTCAGCGCAATGCCGCTGTCGATATTATCCACACAGCCACGCGTCCTAAAAGGCTTTTCATAATGCCGTCATAGCGTTTGTCATATCGGATCAGTTCGGAGGCAATG
>CAKSJF010000078.1 GCA_934462945.1 uncultured Clostridia bacterium
CTGCGGAGACATATAAAGTGCACAGCCGCAGATTCCGGCGCTGATTGTGATTTTGTCATAATCAAGGCACGACTGACAGATATAAGTCGGATATTTTTTCTTCATACCAATTGGCGAAACACTGCCGCGGATATAGCCGGTCAATCCTAATAGCTCCTTTACCGCGATCAGTTCCACCTTTTTTTCACCGGCAGCAATGGCAAGTTTCTTTAAATCAACCTCACAGCATACCGGAATACAAACCACCAAAATTCCATTCTTTGCACCGCGCCCAACCAGTGTTTTATACGATTGCTCCGGCGGGATTCCCATTTTTTCTGCAACCGCCTCGCCGAAATGATCGCCAACCGTTCCGTCCGTTTCATATTCGATTGCCTCAAACGGTATTTTGGCAGCATTTAAGCTCCGCATTGCATTTGTCATAATTGTTTTTTTCTTTGCCATATTACCCTTTGTTCCTTTCTAAAATCTCTGCATTCCGTAAAATCGGTGCAATGCCGCGCCAGGCGAATGCATAGTGCTGATATGTTTTTCGGAATACCCGATTAGACAGGTTTAATTCCGGTTCATTGATCAGATTCTCTGAAAAAGCCGCAACCCGGGACTCCGGAATATTACGGTTATGCGGACAAACCTCCTGGCATCGGTCACAGCCCCAAAGCATGCCGCTTTTTTGAATTGCTTTTTCCTCCTCCGGGGTAAGTTCGCCTTTTTTCTGTGTGAGATAGGAAACGCAATTTTTCTGACAAAATTCGTCCTTCGTAAGCGCACCGCCCGGACACGCTTTTTCGCATGCGCCGCAATTTTCGCAAGTATTCTGAAAAAGCGGTTTTGATGCCGGAATTTCGCAATCGGTGAGAATAAAACCCAAAAAACCAAAGCTTCCGAATTTCGGATGGATCAGCATGTGATTTTTTCCGATAAACCCTAACCCGGCACGCCATGCAAGATAGCGCTCGTCCAAGTTCCAGGAATCCGCATAGGTTTCTGCCCGATAGCCTTGCTCCTGCAAGGCTTTACAGAGCGGCTGCAAAAGCTCCGGGAGAACCTTATGATAATCCAGTCCCCGGGCATAGCGTGAAATTCGGCTTTTTTGCACGTTCCGGTAATAGGATACAAACACCGCCACAATCGTTTTTACCTCCGGCATCACCAAAAACGGATCAGAGCGTACCTCCGGCGATGGGTCGACAAAAACTGCCGGCTCTTTTCCACGCAAAGAACGGCAAAGATCCTCATAAATCTCTGCCGGAACAAACCCAATATCGGAAATGTTCTCATTCTCTGCACACTGCCGGAGTACTTTCTCCATCTTACAGGTATTTTTCAATCATGTCCTCCAGCTCATCCTGGGAACGCACCCCAACCAGCCGTTCTGCCAGCTTTCCGTTTTGAAACAGTAAAAGTGTAGGAATTGATACAATCGCAAAGCTTGCTGCAAGCTCTCCCTGCTCGTCCACATTCACCTTGCCAACCTTTATTTTTCCCTTATATTCCTCCGAAAGCCCGTCCACAATCGGGGAAAGCATCTGGCACGGACCGCACCAGCTTGCCCAGAAATCCACCAAAACCGGGATTTGGGAATTTGTAACCTCTGCTTCAAATGTTTCCTTTGTAATTGTTATTGCCATATAGATTCCTCCTTGCTTAGTACGTTTCTACCGGGATTTCATTTATACCGCCGGCACTATACGGGATTTGTTCATAGAATGCCCCGTTTTCATAACGATATTCACGAATTTCATAGCTTGCACTGGACGAAACGGTCAGGCGAATCACCGGAACTGTATCCGAATCAGTGTTGTAAACCTCGCTCACGCTCAATTCCGCCTTGCCGTGCATATGATTTTCAAAAAGCGGATAAACCCCCTCATCATTCTGCACCACCAATGCCCAGTTCTGGCTGTCGTCCCACAGAAACTCTCCATTCTCATAGGCTGCGTCGGTTAAGAGCAGAATATTTTCCTCCGCTCCGCCGGAATGTGTGATATCATAGCTGCATTCCGCAGCCTTATTCATTTTTTTGTATTGACCTTTGTTTTCCGAAATTTCAATTTTCTTTGCCGCCGGAGTCGGTTCTGCGGTTGCGCTCACTGTTGGCGACGGTTCTGTTGTCGGAGTGGTACTGGTTGGTGCATTGGCACCCTTGCAGCCTGCCAAAGCCAAAACCAATCCCAATGCCAAAATTATTCTTTTCATCGCGTTTCCCTCCTTATTCGTCTACCCATTTCTGCTCCAATACCGTACAAACCGCCCTGCCATTGGTCAGCTCGGTCATCTCGCGCAGAAATGCGTCTGTATTTTCTATTTTTGACAGAACATAAAAGGTAACATCCTGTCCGTAATCTGCATCCTCTGTGGGATAATGTGCTGCGGCAATTGCATACTGTACCTTGCCGACAAGTGTATAATCTACCTTGACGGACACCAGATTGCAGAGTGTCCGCGTGATGATTTTTGCCTCCTGCAAGCCAAGCTTAGCGCTGCTCCCATACGCATGCACCAAACCGCCTGTTCCCAAAAGAATGCCCCCGAAATATCGGGTTACCACAACGGCAACGTCCACTAACCCTTCCTTCCGGATCACATCCAGAACCGGCATTCCGGCGGTCTGTGCCGGCTCACCGTCATCCGAATAGCGGAAAATATGATTTTCCTCAATCACATAGGCATAGACGTTATGCCGCGCGTCCGGAAATTCCGACCGGATTTTTGCTAAGAATGCCAATGCCTCCTCTTCGGTCGGAGCAGGCGTAACAGAGGCAATAAATTTTGATTTTTTTTCGGTCAGAAAGGCGCGTCCCTCGCCGGCAACTGTTTTATAGCTTGCTCTCATCGCGTCCTCCTTACTCTGTCAAAAAATCGTGCAGGTTTTGAAACACTTGCTGGTCTGCTAAAATCGTCAGCCGGATTCCCTCTGGAAGATATTCCTCTTTGAGCACCTTTTGGTTTTGGTGCAGATCGTTTAATCTGCCGCCCTCGGAATATGGGAGCAGCACAGAAAACTCTGTTTTCTTTCCCGGCGCTTCCTCGGAAATTGCCTGAAGAAGTTCCTCAATCCCTGTTCCATACTTTGCAGAAATCGAAACGCACCGGTCATACCCCGGCATTGCCGACGGAACAAACTCCGGAGAATCCAAAAGATCACATTTATTAAATGCTAAAATCTGCGGCTTTCCATCCGCGCCGATCTCATGCAAAACCGACGCTGCAACCTGCATCTGATGCTTTCGTTCAGCGCAGGAGGCATCTACCACATGTACCAGCAGATCTGCTACTGCTGCCTCCTCCAGAGTTGAGTGAAACGCCTCCACCAAATGGTGTGGCAGCTTACGGATAAATCCAACCGTATCAATCAAAAGAATCCGGCGGTTGTCCTCTAACACCAATCCGCGCGAAGTGGGATCAAGCGTTGCAAACAGTTTGTTTTCCGCTAAAACCCCGGCATCTGTAAGATGATTTAAGAGTGAGGACTTTCCGGCATTGGTATACCCCACAAGTGCAACTGTGATCACGCCGTCCTTTTTTCTTCTTGACCGGAGCAGGGAACGGTGCTTTTCCAGCTCCTTTAATTCACTCTCCAATGCTGAAATTCTGCGCCGGATATGCCGGCGGTCGCTTTCAAGCTTTGTTTCGCCAGGACCTCTTGTACCGATTCCGCCGCCGGTTCTGCTCATTTCCGTTCCGAGTCCGCGCAGCCGCGGCAGGCGGTATTTCAGCTGTGCCAATTCCACCTGGAGCTTTCCCTCTCCGCTTTTTGCCCGCATTGCAAAAATATCTAAAATCAGCATAGCACGGTCAAGCACTTTGACCCCTAAAAAATCTGTAATATTCCGGATTTGTACCGGAGACAGCTCATCATCAAAAATCACACAGTCAACCGAAAGCTCCGGAATTGCCATCCGGATTTCCTCTAATTTTCCCTCTCCCATATAGGTTGCTGCATCCAGTGTCGGTTTATTCTGAATCACACAGGCTGCCACCTCTGCGCCTGCCGTTTTTGCAAGTTCTTCTAACTCGCGCATAGACTCCTCGGTAGTATCCTCCAAAAAATCAATTCTGCCGGTATGCACCCCTGCCAAAAGAACGCGTTCTTTTTTTTCTTCCTGATTTTCCAATTGCATACCTCCTCTCGATTCTATTATATCAAATTTTTTTTCGTTCGTATACCCCCAAATGTAAATTTTTTAATAAATTTTGGGGATGTAAAAAAAGCGTGCAGAACGGTCTGTGCTTTTTTTGACATCCCCAAGTATTATTCGTGCAATTTTGCCTCTGCATTCATATCGTTTAATGTTTTTAATTCATAGAATTTTCCCTTTTGCTCCATCAGTTCTTCATAAGTTCCCATTTCCACACAACGTCCGCCGTCCATAACAACAATCCGGTCTGCGTCACGGATTGTAGAGAGTCGGTGGGCAACAATAAAGGTGGTACGTCCCTCAATCAGATGTGAAATGGCACGTTGGACGTGGTATTCCGAAATATTGTCAAGCGCTGAGGTCGCCTCGTCCAAAATCAGAATCTTCGGATCACGAATCAAAGCACGCGCAATCGAAATTCTCTGCTTCTGACCGCCCGAAAGTTTGCCGCCGTTTTCTCCGATCATCGTATCCAAGCCATTCGGAAGATCCTTTAAAAACTCGTCAATATTGGAAAGATGTACAACCTCGTTTAACAGCTCCTCATCCACATGCGCCAGTCCGTAGGTGATATTCTCGCGGATGGTACCGGTGAAAAGAATGCTGTTCTGCGGCACAACCGAAATAAAGTGCCGGTAATCGGTCAGATTGAGCGCCTCAATCGGCTTTCCGTCCACCAGCATTTCGCCCTTAGTCGGGAGCAGGAAACCGATGATCATATTCATAAGAGTTGATTTTCCAGAACCGGACGCACCGACAAAAGCAATGCATTCTCCCGGCTCTACATCCAGCGAAAAGTCCTTGATCATATCCTCCTCCGCATTCGGATAGCGGAAATAGGTATGATGAAACTGAATGCTGCCGTGTACATAACGCAGCTTAATCTTGCCGCGGTTATCCTCAATCTGATTGGAAAGCACGATTTCAGAAACCGACTGAATGGATTCCATACCCTTTGTCAGTTCCGGGAAAATCCCGACTAACCCCTGCACATTTCCGGAGATTGTGTTAAAATAGGACTGGTAGAGGACAATATCTCCGACCTGAATTTTCCCTTTCACCGCAAGATAGGTTGTGAAAAACAGGCAGACTGCGCTGGCAACCTGGCTGACTACCCAGGAAATTGATCCGAAATAGGCATTGGTTCGGTCGACCACTAAGCCGCGTTCCCGAAGCTTTCGGATATTCTGCTCCAGCTCTGCAATTTCCTCATTTTCCAGACCGTGTGCCTTAGTAACCGGAATCATATCCAGCATGTTGGAAACCTTTGCGGAGATGTTTTCCGTTTCCCGGCGGAAATTCCGGTTGGTGTCTGCCATCGGACGGCGGAACAACCGTACCAAAACCACGTTTAGAGGAATCACCAAAAGGAAGAACAGCGTCACAGCGCCGCTTTTCGACGCGGAAATGCCGATTGCAACCAAAATCGAAAGGATTGCCG
The DNA here is from genome assembly GCA_934462945.1 of uncultured Clostridia bacterium. Taxonomy (GTDB): domain Bacteria; phylum Bacillota; class Clostridia; order UBA1381; family UBA1381; genus RQCD01. The sequence goes on from CAKSJF010000078.1 coordinate 5,584, forward strand.
GAATAACGCTTTTTAAAAAATGCGTATTCAGAAATTCTACCGCTTCAACATCGCGCAGGAATTTCGATTGAATCCGTCCGCTCTCAATCTCCTTATGGTAGGCAAGCGAAAGATGCTGTAGTTTTTTAATCAGCGTGTTCCGCAAGCCTGCTCCAATATTCCGGAGCATTTTATCGGTAAAGCGCGCATACAGCACATGCATCGGAATATTCTGTAAAAGCAGAATCAAAAGCACAATGCCGTTTAACATGAGTGTGCGCATCATATCCGGCTTGTTGCTTGTAACAGCGTTTATCACATTCGTGGTTACCAGTGGAATTGCGTAGGTCGGTGACGCTTTAATGATATACAGAACAGACGACCACAAAACCTGAAAGCGATTCTTATAAAACAAATGCTTCAGAATTTTTCCGCCGCCGCGCTTGCCGGGTTCTCCGGCACTTTCCTGAAAAAGCAACTCGTAATCAGGGATGGGATTGTTTTTTTCTGCTTGAGTGTTTTCTTTCATAAGACATCGCTCCAGACTGAATGTTTTTTTGTACAGTAACATTATATATGATTCTGGATATTTGTCAAGGCTTTTTTGAGATTCCGTATTTTTTATGATTTCTGCACAAAAAAAGAAGAAGATTTTAGTAATCTTCCTCAATTGTTTCAGATGGCAGCCGACCCATAATTTTTTTATAGGTTTTTGTGAAATACGAGGCGTTATTAAAGCCGCACATGCTCGCAATCTGCGAGATGGAATAGCATTTCTGCGAAAGCAGAATCTGTGCCTGCCGGCACCGGACCATATTCAGATACGTCACTAAGGATACCCCTGTATTTCGCTTAAATTCTCTGGAAAAATAAGCGCGTGAAAATCCGACATGCTTTAGGATATCCTCCACGCTGATTTCCTCAAAATAATGATATTTGATATAGGTGATTGCCTGCTTGACATGACTGGAAAAGCCTGCATCCTCCTCTGCCTCATTGCTTGGATAATGCTCCATCAGATAAACCAAAAGCTCTAACACCATAATCCGGAGCTTTGTTTCGTAAAACGGCGGACGCTTGGAAAAAAGCTCCTGTATGCGCGGAAAAAACTCACATAGCGTCTGATCCTGAATCAACGGCTGAAACCGTACAGACGGAATATTAATTCCATTTGTCCGGCAAAACTTTGTATCCACAATCAGACAGTAATATTCAATCTGAGAATCACTTAGAATATCGTGAAAGACATCTGAATTAATCACCACAACATCCCCTGCCTTGACCGGAATATTCGAAAGATCGTAGGTGACTGTTCCGCTCCCCTCCACAAAGCACAAAACCTCCACATTATCATGCCAGTTTCCGTACATTGCCGTCCGGTTTGTGCGGACGTTATAATGAAAGATAAACGGAATTAGATTATTATACATAATATGGTTTTCATAATTCATATTGACCGGCATTTCCGGCGCTGGATTCTGTGTCACAGGATCACCCCCAAAAAAGCATAATTGTTTTATAAGTCAGCATATTTGAATCTTGTAATTTCTTACTTTCTATTATACAATGAAATCATCAAACAGTCAAGGAGATGAAGAAAAAAATGTATCCATTTAAAATTGGCGCAATGTTAGACTCTTTTAAGCTGGACACAAAATCGGCAATCAAAAAGGCAGCAAGCCTGGGTGTTTCCGGCTTGCAGATGTATTCCACAACCGGCGAAAATTCCCCGGAGAACTTAGTTGGCGAGAAACGGCGTGAGCTTTTATCCTTTATGAAGGATAACGGACTTATTTTTTCTGCTATCTGCGGAGATCTCGGACAGGGTTTCGGAAATGCAGAGAAAAATCCTGCTTTAATTGAAAAATCAAAGCGGATTATGGATTTGGCACTGGATCTGGAATGCAATATTGTCACCACTCATATCGGTGTTGTTCCACAAGACCCAAAGCACGATCGGTATAAAATCATGCAGGAGGCTTGCTTTGAGTTAAGCCGCTATGCAGACGAGGTCGGCGCACATTTTGCAATTGAGACCGGTCCGGAACCGGCAAAGACCTTAAAAGGCTTTTTGGATTCCTTAAATTCAAAGGGTGTTGCGGTCAATCTCGACCCGGCAAACCTTGTGATGGTGGTAAAAGATGATCCGGTGCAGGCTGTACATACCTTAAAGGACTATATTGTACACACTCATGCAAAGGACGGCAACAACCTCTGCGATTGCAATCCGGAGGTTATCTACGGTGTGATTGACCATGACACCATTGCCTACAGCAGACCGTTTGAGGAAGTACCTCTTGGCGAGGGCAGCGTTGATTTCCCAAGCTATTTAAAGGCGCTTGATGAAATCGGCTACAAGGGCTTCTTAACAATTGAGCGTGAATGCGGAGACAACCCGGCAGCCGACATTGAAAGGGCGGCAAAATTCTTAGAAAATCTGATTAAATAATGAGGTGAACACAATGGAGAAACTGAAAGTTGCAGTCATTGGCGTTGGTTCTATTTCCAGCTGCCATATCGACTGGTATCTGAAAAATCCGGAAGTAGAGCTTTATGCATTCTGCGATCTGGACGAAAAGCTGTTAAAGGAAAAGGGCGAAAAATACAATATCACAAGACTCTACACCGATAAGGACAAGATGCTTGCGGAACTGCCGGAGCTTGACGCTGTCAGCGTCTGCACATGGAACAATCAGCATGCTCCCTGTGCGATTGCTGCATTAAATGCCGGCAAGCACGTTTTATGCGAAAAGCCGATGTCGGTAACAGTTGAGGACGCAATTGCGATGAAAGAGGCAGCAGACAGAAACGGCAAGCTCTTAATGATCGGCTTTGTACGCCGTCATGGAAATGACGCAAAAATTATCAAGGAATTTATCGAGGGCGGCGATCTGGGCGAGCTTTATTACACCAAGGCAACCTATTTAAGACGTGACGGTAATCCCGGCGGCTGGTTTGGTGACAAATCCCGTTCCGGCGGCGGTCCTTTGATCGATTTAGGTGTACACGTTATTGACTTAGTCCGCTATCTTTCCGGAAATCCGAAGCCGGTTTCGGTTTACGGCGCAACCTTCCAAAAGCTTTATAACCGTCCCGGAAAGATCGGTGCACCGAAGTATCTTTCAAGCTCTGCAACCGATCATGACATCTGCGATGTTGAGGATTTGGCAACCGCGCTGATCCGTTTTGACAACGGCGAGGTACTTTCCATTGAGGCAGCGTTCAGCTTAAATATCAAAGAGCCGACCGGACAGGTGGAGCTTTTCGGAACAAAGGCAGGCGCAAAGCTGGATGACAAGCTGGAAATCTATAACGATATTCACAATTATCTCACCAACGTTACCTTTGACGCTCCGACCGGATTTTCCATGGATGCATTTGAAAACGAAATCAACCACTTTGTAGACTGCATCCGCGGCAGATGTGAGTGTATCGCCCCGGCAGAGGACGGCATTGAAATTATGAAGATTTTAAATGCCATTTATGAATCTGCAAAGACAGGTCACGAAGTCATTCTCTGATAGGAGGCCGTATATGGAAATTTCAGTCAGCTCCTATTCGTTTCAGGCTCTCATCAATGCCGGAACGATCACACAGGAGGAAACACTTTTAGAGGCGCAGAAGCTTGGCTTTCGCTATATTGAATTTACCGATCTGACCCCTTGTGAAAACTACAGCTATGAAGATCAGGTGGAATCAGCCAAGAGAATCCGCAAAAATGCGGACGCGCTCGGAATCAAAGTAAATGCCTACACCATCGGGGCAAACCTTTATCAGGAAACCGAAGAGGCGCGCGAAAACGAGGTGGAACGCATCAAAAAACAGCTGGATATTGCAAAAATTCTGGGTGCGCCAGTGCTGCGTCATGACGCATGCTGGCAGCTTGGAAAAACAGGCAATTCCAGAAGCTTTGATCTGATGCTCCCGATGATTGCAAAAAGTGCAAGAGAAATCACCGAGTATGCACAAACGCTCGGTATCCGTACCTGTACCGAAAACCACGGCTATATCGCCCAGGACAGCGACCGGATGGAACGTCTCTTTAATGCAGTAGCGCACGACAACTACGGTCTTTTAGTGGACATGGGGAACTTTGTCTGCGCAGACGAACCGTCCGCACACGGTGTTTCAAAGCTTGCCTCCTATGCAGTTCATGTGCACGCAAAGGATATGCGTGTGCTGCCGAGTGATTCCGGCGCACAGGGCGGTATGACGCGCGGCGGCAATATCTTTCAGGGAACCGTAATCGGCGAGGGTCAAGTCCCCATCCGCCAGTGCCTGCGGATTCTGAAACAGGCAGGCTATGACGGCATTGTCTCTATCGAATACGAAGCCGGCGGCGATTGCCTGAATGGTATTAAACGCGGAAAAGAAAATCTGGAACGGTATATGAAAGAACTATCATGAAAAGATGATGTAATAAAATAGGGGATGTCAAAAACGCGCCGCTTGGAGTACGCCAGTACACCGTCAGGCGCGTTTTATGCGTTCTGCATTTTTTTACATCCCCCGTTTTTCGTCTGATTTATTTGATTTTGCATGCAGATAGTGTTCGCTCGGGCGAAAATATGGAACGAAAGCCCGGGTGCAGGCTTTGCCAGGGTATCGACAAAATATGCCGGATTTACCCCGTTTGTTGCGTAAAGGTCAAAATGCAAGGGGATCATTAAATGTGTTTTCGCAGCTTTTGTGAGCATGATTGTTCAGATGAGTTGAATTATTCGCGTGTTTTCAGACAAAACAAAAACCGCCTAACATTGCCAAAACGGCTTTGTTAAGCGGTTTTT
>CAKSJF010000079.1 GCA_934462945.1 uncultured Clostridia bacterium
GGTTTGAGATGATCTTTTTATCCACACTGGTCTGCAAACCTTCATATGCCTTGACATAATTGTAGATTTCCAGATTGGTTGCATACCAGATATCATCGCGTTTTCCGATATATTCTGCAAATTTTTCAATCACATCCCAGTTATCATTATTATCAAACTCATAGCTATGCCCCCAAAGATAAAACATCCAAACGCCGCCCCAGCTTGATTTTTCTTCCGCAAATTGCTTGGCAAGCTCCATCAGCCGCGGATTGTTATGATGGCAGGTCGGTTTTAACCGAAGCCAGTCCGCAGGCAAACCAAACTGTTCCGTAGAATGCGTGGTTCTGGAATATACAATTCCGCACTGTCTCAAAATTTCAACCACCTGATCATTATATGTACCAAACGGATATGCCATTCCCTTCGCAATCACCCCATACTGTTTTTCAACATTTTCCCGATCACGCATAATTTCCGTAATCACTTCATCAGACGAAAGCCTTTCCAAAAACGGATGCGTATAGGTATGCACCGCCAGTTCCTGACCGGAGCCTGGATAAAGCGTCTGTGCCTCAGAAAGCTTCAAAGCGCCGTAAAATTTTTCGCGCACAGTCTCCTCCGGACAATATCTGCCGGTGTTAATATTAAAAGTTCCCTTTAAGCCAAAACGATTCATGATTTCAATCAATCGAATATCCTGCACCACGCCATCGTCATAGCTTAGCGTTAAAACTTTTTTCTTTCCGTCCTTCAAAACCATTTCCATAAATTATGACCCCTCTCTTTTTTTGCGAAGCATCGCATTTTTTACAACCGGCTCTCTCACCGGCATTGTAAACATCATAGCAGCATGAGGGCAGACGGTGATGTCTTCCCCTTTGTCATTTTTCATATGTTCTGCGACTTGCGTAAAATAAGGCTTGCCCGGCTGCATAATTTCAATTTCGTCTCCGGCAAAGAAACGGTTTCTTTGTGTGATCGTGGCAATGCCGGTTTCCGCGTTATAATCTGTCACAATTCCAATCAAGTCATAATCCCGGATATAGGAGCTGTCGGTATAAACCTGCTCCGTTCCTCCCGGCTTTCCATAGCTGAACCCAGTAGTATACGGGCGGTGGCTGACCTTGCAAAGCTCTGAAAGCTGGTTTTTGTCAAACATGTAGTTTTCCGGATCTGCAAAATACCGGTCAATTTCCTCGCGGTATGCTTTCACAATCGTTGCCGCATAATAAGAGGTTTTCACACGACCCTCAATTTTAAAGCTGGAAATGCCGCTCTCCACTAATTCCGGAATATGCTCAATCAGGCATAAATCCTTGGAATTAAAGATAAAGCTGCCGCGCTCATTTTCATAAATATCCATATACTGTCCGGGGCGCGTCTGCTCCATCAGCGAATAGTTCCATCGGCAGGGATGCGCACACGCCCCCTGATTCGCATCACGCTGAGTCATGTAATTGGAAAGCAAGCATCTTCCGGAATAAGAAATGCACATTGCCCCATGCACAAATGCCTCTAATTCCAACTCCGGCGGTGTCTTTTCCCGGATTTCGCGCATTTCGGAAAAGCTCATTTCCCGCGCTAATACCACACGTTTTGCCCCTAATTCATACCATTTTTTTGCCGACTGATAATTCACATTATTTGCCTGTGTGCTGATATGGATCGGAATTTCCGGCGCGTATTCCTGCACCAGCGAAAAAATTCCTAAATCCGCTACCAAGATTCCGTCAAACCCTAACGGACGAATCTCCCCGATATAGCTTTTAAATTCTTCTATATCCCGATTATGCGGCAGAATGTTTGCCGTCAGATATACTTTTTTTCCTCTTTCATGCGCATATTGCAAGCCCTCCTGCATATCGGAAAGCGAAAAATTTTCTGCCGCCTCACGCAGGCTGAATGCTTCACCGCCGATATAGACTGCGTCTGCGCCATACTGAATCACCGTTTTCAATTTTTCCAGGCTGCCGCCCGGCGCTAATAATTCCGGTTTGTTCATATGAATCCTCCATTCCGCCACTATGCGGCGGCACAAAACTCAACGTGAAAAAGCTGCAAGCAGGTTGCCTTTTTGAGAGGTGACGGCGTATGTTTATACTTCTAACCTCGAAAAAAAGTAAGATGCGCAGCATATTTTTCACGTTATTCTCCATTCCATTATACACGTACTGACACTGTCACTCCATCTCCCAAAGGCAGCAACACTGATTTTAGTTCCGGGCGCTGTTGCTGCGCTGCGATAAAATGCCGCAGCCGTTTCACAATGGTAATTTTTCTGCGCACCACATGGCTGTCATCCGCAGTCATTCCCTTGTAAAGCACATTGTCCGACACTAATACACCGCCCTTTTTTAAAAGCCGGATACAGTCGTTCAGCATATGGATATAATGCGCTTTCGGACCGTCTAAAAAAATCAAGTCATATTCCCCGCTCAAGGTTGGCAACAGCTCCTTTGCGTCTTTTTCCAGGACATGAATTTTTTCGGATAAGCCGGCTGATGCAATATTCTTTTTCGCCAGCTCCGCCATCTCATGATCCCATTCCACCGTTGTGACCGTGCCGCCCTCCTGCAAGCTTTCCGACATCAAAATTGCCGAATATCCAATCGCACATCCAATTTCTAAAATCCGAACCGGGCGAACCATGGCGCATAAAACCGTCAGAAGCTGCGCCGTTTCCGGCTGTACAATCGGAACGCTGTGCTCCTTTGCATATGCCTCTAATTCCTTTAAAATCCCCTCATGCGGCGGAACAGTTTTCCGGAGGTATTCGGTTATATACGGATGTACAATCGCATCCTGGTCATATTCTATCATTTCAAAACTTCCTTACACAACGCAAAAATAATTTTCTCTGCTTCCTCTAAGCTCTTTCCCTCAATTCTTGCGCCTGCCGCCATTTTATGACCGCCGCCGCCGATTTTTTCTGCAATTTCCGCCACATTATAGCGACCGTTGGAACGAAAACTGATTTTGATTTTTTCCGGGGTTTCCCGCAGAGAAACAGCAATTTCCGTCTCGGTAAGCGAGCGCGGAAGATTTACCAAATCTCCGGTATCCTTTTCCGATACTCCAAAATCATCAAATATTTCTTCTGAAAGCGCAACAACCGCCAGCCGGTTTTCACAATATCTGTGGATATTCTGCGCTACATGCGCCCGTAACTCTAAAACGCTGTAGTCCTGACTGTCAAACAGCTTTCTGCAAAGCTGGGCATGATCAAAGCCATGCTCCATCAGATCTGCCGTCAGACGAAGTGTTTTAGGGCTTGCACTTCCATAGCGCAGACCGCCGCTGTCGCTCATAATTGCCATATAAAGATTCTTTGCCGCCTCGTCTGTAAGCGGTGTGTTGGTTTTCTGAAACATTTCACACAGGATTTCTCCTGCCGCGCACGCGCTTCCATCCACCAGATTCATCACTCCATACTCTGGATTGGTATAGTGATGGTCAATATTAACCGTTTTCTTTGCCCTTTCAAACAAAAACCTGCGTTTTCCGATCCGTTCCAAATCTCCGCAGTCGATGGCAGCGCAAAGATCATATTCCGGAATTTCCATTCCGTCGGTATATACCCACGGTTCTTTCACCATAAACTGCAAATGCCGCTCCGGCTCATCACTTAAAAGGAAATCTGCACGTTTTCCTGCAGCACGCAGTACCTCCATCAACGCAAGACTGCTTCCGATCGCATCCGCGTCCTCTGCCTCATGCGCCAGAATTAGAACCGATTCTGCCGACAGAAGATATTCCATCATATTCTTCATACCGTATCTCACTTCCCTTCTATACACCAAAATCAGGCACAGTCCGTTTTCAGAACGCGCCTGATTTTGTTATTGATGATTGATATCATTAAGCACCTGATTAATATGCGCTCCATGTTCAATCGAATGATCTAATTCAAAGAGAATTTCCGGGGTATGCCGGAGTGTGAGACGGTGTCCCACCTCGCGGCGCACAAAGCCGGCGGCGCTTTTTAAGCCTGCCAGCGCTTTTTTCTGCACTTCTTCATCCCCCATCACGCTGACATAGACTTTCGCATAACTTAAATCATTTGTCACCTGCACTGCAACTACACTGGTCATCATCGGAATGCGGCTGTCCTTTAAATCCCGGACAATTGCGCTCAATTCTCTCCTTAATTCTTCATTAATTTTATTAATTCTTTCCTTTGCCATTTTGTTTTCCTTTCCGGTTCAAAAGGCATTTACCGTTCAATTTCCTCCATGACGAAGCACTCAATCACATCGCCCTCCTTAAGGTCATTAAACTTTTCAATTCCGATACCGCATTCAAAGCTTTCTGCAACCTCTTTTGCATCATCCTTGAACCGTTTCAGACTGTCAATCGAACCCTCGTGAACCACAATTCCGTCACGCACAAGACGAACCTGCGCATTTCTTGCAATTTTACCGTCGGTGACATATGCACCGGCAATCGTGCCGACACCGGACACCTTAAATGTCTGCCGAACCTCAGCATGACCGATCACCTTTTCCCGATATTCCGGATCGAGCATACCCTTCATTGCCGCCTCAATTTCCTCAATTGCCTGATAAATGACGCGATAGAGCCGGATATCAACCTCCTGCCGTTCTGCTGCTGCGCTTGCACCGGCATCCGGACGAACGTTAAATCCGACAATGATTGCATTGGACGCGTTTGCAAGCATAACATCCGATTCATTGACCGCACCAACACCGCCATGAATCACTTTGACGCGCACCTCATCATTTGAGAGCTTCTCCAAGGACTGCCGGACTGCCTCAACCGATCCCTGAACATCTGCCTTGATAATGATATTCAGTTCTTTCATATTGCCCTCGTCAATCTGTGAGAACAGATTATCCAGAGAAACCTTCACGGTCTGGTTAAAGCGTGTTTCCTTTTCCTCCATCCGGCGTGATTCTGCAACTTCTCTTGCCAGCTTTTCATCCGATACAACGCTGAAACGGTCGCCACCTGCCGGAACCTCTGCCAAGCCTAAAATCTCGACCGGAGTGGACGGACCTGCTGATTTGACGCGTCTGCCCTTATCGTTCACCATAGCACGGACATGACCCACTGCCGTTCCGGCAATCACAATATCACCGACATGGAGCGTTCCCTCCTGTACCAGTACTGTTGCCACCGGGCCGCGTCCCTTATCAATCTGCGCCTCAATGACTGTTCCCTTTGCCGGCTTATTCGGATTTGCTTTCAATTCTTTCATATCCGCAATCAAAAGCACCATTTCCAGAAGTCCGTCAATATTGATATTCTGCTTTGCAGAAACCTCTACGCAAACTGTGTCGCCGCCCCATTCCTCCGGAATGAGTCCCTGCTCGGTCAGCATTTCTTTTACGCGCTCTACATTTGCATTTTCCTTATCGATTTTGTTAATTGCAACGACAATGGTAACGCCGGCTGCACGCGCATGATTGATTGCCTCAATTGTCTGCGGCATGATACCGTCGTCGGCTGCAACCACCAGGATTGCAACGTCGGTCACTTGCGCACCGCGCGCACGCATGGTGGTGAACGCTTCGTGTCCCGGTGTGTCTAAGAAAGTAATATCCCGGTCATTCAGGCGCACACTGTAAGCGCCGATATGCTGGGTGATTCCGCCTGCCTCGGTCGAAATGACAGAGGTATTCCGAATCGCGTCCAGAAGTGAGGTTTTACCGTGGTCAACGTGTCCCATAACAACCACTACCGGCGGCCGCGGAACTAAATCCTCCGGTCGATCCTCCTCTTCCTGGAATAGTATATCCTCTTTTGTCAAAACAATTTCCTTTTTTACCGGGATGCCCATTTCTTCTGCAATCAGCGCCGCCGTATCGTAATCGATCGTCTGCGTAATGGTTGCCATAATGCCCAGCATCATCAGGTTTTTCACGATTTCTGCCGCACCCTTGCCAAGCTTCTGGGCAAGCTCACCAACCGTGATAAATTCCGGCAGCTCAATTGTTTCGGTAATTTCTTTCTTTTCCTTGCGCTTTTCCTGTACCGGCTCTTTCTGGAGCTGCTTTTCCTTGTTCTTGTTTTTCTTCTTTTTCTTACTTCTGCCGCCTTCCATTTTGGAAAGATCGTCTGTGACAAGATCCTCCAAACGTTCGGTCGTCTCGATCTTGTCAAGCTCTACGGTGTCGGTTCTGGTGTCGACATAACGGACTGTCTTTGAAGTATCCGCGTCAATCACCAAGTCCTCATCACTGACATCCGAAATGACAACCGGTTCTTCTTCTTTCTTTTTCTTCGGCTTCGGAGGCTCTTTTTTCTCTTTCTTTTCCTCCTGCGGCTTTGCAGTTTCCTCTTTTACCGCCTGCGTCTCCGCTGCCACATCTTCTGCCTTTTCCGCCGGTGTTTCCGCAGTCGGTTCTGCTGCCGGTTCTTCCTGCTTTACCTCCGGCTGCTTTTCTGCCTTTCTCTCCGGGCGAACCAGCGGTTCTTCTCCCATATCGTGCAGTTGGGTATAAATATCTAAAATCATTCCCAGCTGTTCTTCGGTCAGCACGGACATATGATTCTTAAGCTCCACTCCCATTTCCGCCATTTTCTCAATAATATCCTTGCTGGTTACCTTTAAATCCTTTGCAATTTCATGTACCTTTATTTTTGCTTCCATTCGCATTCACCATTCCTTTCCTGAGCGTCGGCATATTTTTGCAGGATTGCCTGTGCAAAATTCTGATCTGTCACCGCGACAACCGCCCGGTAATCACTTCCTGTAAACTGCCCTAACTGCTCCATATTTCCATATTCTATATATTGAACCCGATAAAACCTGCAGGCATCGGTAATGGATTTTTTTGATTTCGGAGAACTATCCTCCGCTAAAATAACAAGCCTCGCCTCGCGGCTTTTAATTGCTTTTTCACAAAGAAACGCTCCGCTCTGCACACATCCAGCACGCTTCGCCATTCCAAGCATCGACAGCGCCTTATTCTTTAACATAATCCAAAAGCTCCTCATAAAAAGAATCCGGAACTGCCCTTTGGAACTGCCTTGAAAAAGCTTTTTTCTTCCGCGCAGTTTTAATACAGGCTTCCCTTTTACATAAATATGCACCGCGTCCCGGCAATTTCTGCGCCGGATCTGCCGCCGCACCCTCCGCCGTCCGGACAATCCGCAAAAGCTCTTGTTTCGGATAACGCGTTCTGCACCCGGCACACATTCTCAAAGGCATAAACTCTGGCATATCAATCTCCATTCCGCCGCCTCCACGGCATAAAATCAGTTTTTTTTGATCAGAACGGCTCTGCGGTATTCTCTGCCGCTGTAATATCAATCTTCCATCCGGTCAGTCTTGCAGCAAGGCGGACATTCTGTCCGGATTTTCCGATTGCCAGGGAAAGCTGATAATCCGGAACAACCACGCTTGCCGTCTTATCCTCCTCGTTGACTGTGACTGAAAGCACCTTAGACGGGCTCAGACTTGCGGCAATAAATTCTGCCGGATCCGGACTCCACTTCACAATGTCGATCTTCTCATCCTTTAATTCCTCGCCGATTCTCTGCACCCGCAGTCCTTTCGGACCAATGCATGCGCCCTGCGGATCAACATTCGGGTCAGCAGAATAAACGGCAATTTTTGTCCGTGAGCCTGCCTCGCGCGCAACACTCTTAATCTCAACCAAGCCGTCTGCAATTTCCGGAACTTCCTGGAAAAACAGCCGCTTTACCAATCCCGGATGGGTTCTGGATAAAATAATCTGCGTTCCCCTTGTTCCGTTTTTTACCTCGCTGACATAGCAACGGATCCAATCGTGTACCCGGAAGAAATCTGCAATCGGCTGCTCTGTGGACGGAATTTCCTTTCCGGGAAGAACCGCTTCTGCGTCGCCGATATTCACATACACATTTCCGTATTCAATCCGATCCACCTGACCGGAGACAATATCGTTTGCCTTTTCGGTATACTCGTTATAGATTTTTCCGCGTTCTGCCTCCCGAAGTCTCTGGGTGATCACCTGTTTTGCAGTCATCGCGGCGATTCTTCCGAAGTTTTTCGGCGTTACCTCCACATCCACAACATCACCGATTTCATAAATACCGCTGATATTCTTTGCGTCCTCCAGGGAAATCTTAATCTGCTTTTCCTCATCCGGAACAATCTCGCAAACCTCTTTCTTTGCCACAACCCGAACTGCGCCGGTATTGCGGTCGAGCTGAACTTCCACATTCTGCGCCGATGCAAAATTCCGTTTATAAGCGGCAACCAGCGCCGCCTCCAGTGCATCTAAAATAACATCCTTTTCAATTCCCTTTTCTGCGCATATATCATCCAGCGCTTTTAACAATTCCTCATTCATGTCGTTTCATCATCCTTTCTGTATACCCTTACATCTTAAAATACAAACGAATATAAACCGCTTCTTTTACCGGTACTTTGATTGTTTCTCCCTCCGACTCAATCCAAGCTGTCTCATCCTGATAATCGGAAAGGATACCGGAAAATTCTTTTTTTCCGTCCGCGGCGCGATAGAGCTTTACTTCCACCTCACGGCCGAGATACCATAAAAACTCACGCTCCGTCCGAAGTTTCCGGTCGACCCCGGGAGAGGATACTTCCAATAAATATGCCTCCGGAATCAGATCCTTTTCATCGAGAAGTGTTTCCGCTGCACGGCTGAATGCCTCGCAATCGTCGATCCCGACTCCGCCCGGCTTATCCAGAAAAAACCGCAGAAAGCGTTCGCCGTTTTCCTTTTTATAGGATACGTCCACCACATAAACTCCCTGTTTTTCCGCCAACTCCTCCGTCAGCTCCAAAACAGCCTTTTCCACTGCATTTGCCATCGTCTGCTCCAATCTGCCGCCGGAATCGGATTCCGGCACATTATTTTATAAACATGAAAGAGTGGGTTTTCTTACCCACTCTTCCACTGCTCCTATTAATACATTTACTATTGTACCATGTTTTCCCCAAAAAATCAAGTCTTTTTTCGAAAAAAATACAATTTTATAAATTTACGCTTTTATTCACGGTTTTTGAATGAGTTTGCACGGGCGGATATTATCCGTCCCTACAGCTTTTTAACGAAATTTACAAAAAATTCGCAGAAAATTAACGCAGTCAAAAACCGTGCCTTTTTCATAAAAGGGGCTGTAAAAAAAGCCTCAAAAATTCTATATAGGATTTTGACCCCAACTATTGACAAAGAGCCAAAAAATAATACAACGAAAAACGGCTTAAACGTAGTGTTTAAGCCGTTTTTACTGGTGAACCATCGGGGATTCGAACCCTGAAAGAATCAAGCATTCATGCTATTTATCCGTTCTTCGACAACGTCACTACAACAGCTAATATTTTGGTTAATGTTTTTTAGTGTTTCGTTTATTCTGTTTTCAGTTATGTGCGTATATATGTTTTGCGTGGTTGTTATATCTGCGTGACCTAATATTTGTTGCGCGTCTTTTTCTGAAATATTCCACTCAAAAAGAAAAGTTGCGTAGGTGTGTCGAAATTGGTGCGGTGTCACGTCAATTCCGGTTTCTCTGCAATATCTAACCCAATGATCTCTAAAATATGATTTTTTCATCAGTTTTCCGCCTTGTGAAAAAACAATTTCAGATTTTGAGTGTTTCCCGGAAAATAAAAATTTCAAAGCTTCCGGGAGGGGTACGCGCCGTGTGCCGGCTTTTGTCTTTGGTTTTTTAATTCTTGGGTTATTGCTGATATATTCAACCGATTTGTTTACGTTGATCACACTATTCTTTAAATCGATATCAGCATACGTCAAAGCAAGCATTTCTCCTTTTCGTAGTCCTGTGTATAGCAGAAAATAAGCAATTCGACCGAATTCTGAATGAGCATTATCTTTTACTGCCTGAATTTCATCTGGTGTCAAAGGTTCTCTCTCTTGCTTTGGTTTTCCGGTTGGAACAGGCACATAATCAGCTACGTTGGTAGAAATATATCTCTTGATTAATGCATAACGCATAATCAGTTTGACAATACTTGCTTGATCTTTGATGGTTTTTGTGCTAAACCCTTGTAGGGAAAGCTGTTGATAAAAGCAGCTTATATCTTCACTTGTAATTTTTCTTATGTACTCCCCTTGAAAGTATTCGACCGCACGCGCAACATGGGATTTATACCGGCTTGCTGTTTGGTACTGTATTTTCTTATAATGCACTTCCTCCCATTCATCCGCAACCTCTTGAAA
>CAKSJF010000080.1 GCA_934462945.1 uncultured Clostridia bacterium
GACGGTCATTCATTGCCGCGCTGCCGCTTCGCTACCCTTTGCTCAAGGGAGCCTATTAGCGTGAGACAATGGGAGATATAGTTCCCTAAATATAGCATTGCTGTCAACAAATTATATTTAAAATTTGCACTTATTAACGGCTCCCTTGAGCAAAGGGAGCTGTCAGCATAGCTGACTGAGGGATTGTCCACCCCAACAGGAGGTTTTTATGACAACCGCAAAAATAAAAGAACTTCAGGAGCGGTTTCGTCCGCTTTTATTTCAGCCGTTTGAATTTAACGGAACAGGAATAGAATTAAATTATGCCGCCCGTGCGAGGCATCCGAAAACCTGGGTGATTCATCCGCATTTCCATCCCTGGTTTGAATTTAATTATGTTGCGTCCGGGTCGGTTTACACCACGATAGACGGTGTGGAATTTCTGATTTCTGCCGGAGAGTCTTATATCATTCCGCCGGGTGTAGCGCATTCGCACCGGAATCACGGAGAGGGCGACGACGGCATGTGCATCCGGTTCAGCCTGGAATCCGTCTCGAAAAATCCGCAGACAGATTTTTTAACGATCCTGTCCCGACCGCATGCCGCACCGTTTTCCTCCGGATTAGAGCGTGTGACCATGCGCGGCGGACTTTTATGCTGTCAGGCAGAATTTGCAGGCTGGCTTGCACACCTTTATGAAACGCTGAATCAGGAGGATGAGATTGCACCGAAAACGGAAAATCCCTTTGCCGCACAGGTGATTTTGTATTTAGAGGAATATTTTCAGGAAAAAATAAAAATGGAGGAGATTGCGAATGCGATGAATACAAGCTACCGCACGCTTTCCCGGAGATTTAAGGCAGAAACCGGCAGGACGATTTCCGATCAGCTGACTAAAATCCGTCTGAATCATGCAAAAAGGCTTCTCTCCGGCACGAAGCTTCCGCTATATGAAATTGCCGCACGCTGTGGCTATGAAAACGAATTTTATTTTTCAAAAATTTTCAAAGAACACTGCCAGATCCCCCCGTCACAGTATCGTTCGCGTTTTAGAAACGAGCAATAGATTTTAAGGAAATTTACACTTGATTTTTTGCGGAAAATCAGTTATAATGAGAATATTAGGGGATTTGAGAGGAGATAGATACATGTCTTGGATAGACGCGCATATGTCGGACAGTATTGGAATAGATTATGGAACAGATCATATTTCTTTGTACTTTGCAGGAGATCAGAGCATTCTCCGTGAGCCGTCCGCGGCGGCATGCCTGGTGCATACAAATGAGATCGCAGCGGTGGGAGAGGATGCGGAGCGGCTTTTGGGGCGCACGCCAAAATGCATTTCCCTGATTCATCCGGTGCAGAACGGTGTGGTAACGGACTATCATTTTGCAGAGGTTCTGCTTCGGAGTATGCTGGAAAAACGGAAGAAAAAAGGCGCGCTAAAGCCTGTGATGATGCTGACCGTTCCCTGCGGTGCAACCGATGTGGAGGAACGCGCACTGGTAGAGGTCGCAGAGCGTGCCGGCGCGAGAAAAACGTATTTGGTGGAAACACCGGTGGCGGCGGCATTGGGCGCCGGGTGCGACATCACGCTTGCACGCGGACTGATGGTGTTGGATATCGGCGGCGGAGTGACGGATTTTGCGGCAATTTCGCTTTGCAATACCGTGATCGGAAAAGCGGACAAAACCGCCGGATCAGCCTTTACCGATGCAGTGATCCGGTATCTGCGCCGCCGGCACAGCGTTGAAATCGGCAGAGCAAGTGCAAAAAGAGTGAAGGAGGAAATCGGCGGTGTGATGAGACGGGAACAGCCGGTGGATACTGTTGTCTGCGGCACAGATGTGCAGACGCATCTTCCGCGCCGTGTCCGGGTGTATTCCGAGGAACTTTTGGATGCCTTTGAAGAGCCGTTTCAGGCGCTTTGTGCCTTTATGAAAAACACGCTGGACGAAACCCCTCCGGATATTTTAGGAGACATTATGGAGGACGGCGTTCTCTTAACCGGCGGCGGTGCGAAACTATACGGTCTGGAACGGCGGCTGCGCCGGGAAACCGGCTTAAAGCTTTTCACAGCGGAGGAGCCGGAATTGTGCGCTGTTCGCGGCTGCGGCATTGCGATTGAACATTTAGACGATCTGCCGGGGATTGTTCACAGCTATCATAATATATAGGAAAGTTGGTTTTTGGTATGAATATATGTGTATACGGTGCGTCGAGCAACGATATTCCGGAAATCTATCTGGAAAAAACAGAGGAGCTGGGCGAAAAAATTGCAAAGCGCGGACACGGTCTGGTGTTTGGCGCAGGGGATAACGGTGTAATGGGCGCTGCGGCACGCGGCGTCAAGCGCGGCGGCGGAAAAATTGTCGGTGTTGTTCCGTCCTTTTTCAACGTGGACGGGATTATTTATCCGCAGTGCGATGAGTTGATCCGCCCGGAGACGATGCGTGAGCGAAAGCAGATCATGGAAGATCGCGCCGACGCATTTATCACAGCGCCCGGCGGTATCGGAACATTTGAGGAATTTTTTGAAATCCTGACCTTAAAGCAGCTTGGCAGACATAATAAGCCGATTGTGCTATACAATCTGAACGGCTATTACGACGGTGTGGTGAATCTTTTGGAGCAGGCAATTTCGCAAGGGTTTATGCGTGAAATGTGCCGCCGTCTCTGCCGCGTTCTGGACGATCCGGACGAGATTTTAGATTATCTTGAAAATTATCATGAGGAAAAAATTGATATTCTGCATATGAAAAATATTTAAAATATGGGGGAATAAGATCAATTAATGTCTGTTTATAAAATATAAAATTTACACTTACCAACGGCTCCCTTGAGCAAAGGGAGCTGTCAGCAAGGCTGACTGAGGGATTGTTTTCTGACGATAAAAAATACATTAGGAAGTGATTATGATGGAGCTTCGTTTATACGGAGAGGTGAACGATTCGATTGTGGACGGACCGGGCATGCGTTATGGGGTGTTTGTGCAGGGCTGTTTTCACAACTGCGAGGGCTGCCACAATCCAAAATCGCACGATCCGAACGGCGGCTATCTGTCCGATACCGATACCGTATTTGAAAAAATCCGCAAAAATCCGATTTTAGACGGCGTCACCTTTTCAGGCGGTGAGCCGTTTTTGCAGGCAAAGCCATTGACGGAACTGGCAAAAAAAGCGCATGCAATCGGTCTTGACACGCTTTGTTACACCGGGTATCTTTTTGAGGAGCTTTTATCCGGTGCGAATGCGGAAAACGGATGGATGGAGTTTTTAGAAAATTTAGATATTTTAGTGGACGGAAGATTCGTGCTTGCGCAAAGAAGCATTGACTTGCAGTTTTGCGGATCAAAAAATCAGCGGATCATAGACGTTCCGAAAAGTCTTGCAGAAAAAGAGGTTGTTTTGTGGAATCCATAAAAATACATGTGATTCATTCTCTCTGGCCGGAACAGCAGGGGTTTCATTTAGAACGGCACAGGGAGGAGGGGGAGTATATTTTTGTACATTTTCTGTCCCCTGTCCGGCTGTCGGTGGAGGGGCGGCAGTTTTTTGCGCGCGAGGGCAGCTGCATGCTTTATGACCGGTTTCCGGATCGGACGATTGACGCGCCCGACGCGCCGCTTTTGCATAACTGGTTTCATGCCGAGGGCAATTTCCCTGCGCTTTTGGAAAAATATCAGCTACAGTTTAACACGCTCTATGAGCCAGGCTGCGATGCGGAATTAACCGGGATTATGCAGGCGGTGGAACGAGAATGGATGCGGAAAAAGCCATTTTCCGCGCAAATTTGCGCACTGAAAATTGAAGAACTGTTTGCGCGGATTGCACGCGGTGCGGTGTCGGGAGCGGATGTGAGCCTGCCGGCGGAGCGGCAGCAGGAGTTTTATGCGCTCCGCGCAGAATTGCAGCAGCACTTTGCCGAGATTGAGCGTGTTTCCTCTCTTGCTGAACTGGTGCATATGAGTCCGGCAAGATTTTTTGCGGCATACCGGCAGATGTTTGGTATTTCTCCCGGACAGGATCTGCAAAGAATCCGGATTGAGCATGCAAAACAGCTTTTGATGCAGGGTAGCTGCTCTGTTTCCGAGACAGCCGAGTTGGTCGGCTATCATAACCCCTACCACTTTATCCGTATTTTCCGGCAGACGGTAGGAGTAACGCCGGGAAAATATCGAATGCTGTAAATTTATTTGCATTTTATGAGTTTTTATGTTATAATAAATACAATAATTTTTTATGAGAGGAATCGTACATATGAGAAGATGGGGAGACCGAAAGGATGGGACGCTGGTTCGGGATGCGGATGCGATGCATTTTATCCTGCCGATTATCTATCCGAACCGGTGTGATAACGAGGCGTTCATTTCCGAACGAATTGATTTAACCAATATCAACGCGTACTTAGAAAAGAAAAACCAGGATCATCCGGAGTATAAATACAATCTGTTTCAGGTGCTGGTGACGGCTTTGTTAAAGGCAGTGACGCTCCGGCCGAAGATGAACCGGTTTATTGCCAATCAGAATCTGTACCAAAGAAATCATATATCGGCAGCCTTTGTCGTGAAGAAAATTTTTTCGGATGACGGTGAGGAGGGTCTGGCATTTATCCATTCCAAGCCGACCGACACAATTGACAGCATTCATGAGGAACTATACCGCCAGGTGTCCTATTGTAAAAACCAGGACAACCGGGATTCCTCCTCTGAGGCGATGAATATTTTTAATAAAATGCCGCGCTTTTTGGGAAAGGCGATTGTCCGGTTTCTTTGCATGCTGGATCGGCACGGGAAGGTGCCTGCACCGCTGATTCAGACCGACCCGGCATATGCGTCAGTTTTTCTGACAAACTTAGGGTCAATCAAGCTGCGTTCCGGCTATCACCATCTGACAAACTGGGGAACAACCTCTTTGTTCGTCGTGGTCGGAGAAAAGAAGATCCGCCCGTTCTATGAGCCGGACGGAAGCTTTACCATGCGGGATAGCGTGGATCTCGGACTGACGGTGGACGAGCGGATTGCAGACGGCTATTATTTTTCCAAAACCATCCGGCTTTTAAAAAAGCTTTTAGAAAATCCGGAATTACTGGAAAGACCGCTTTGCGAGGAGGTGGAGTATTAAATGGCACAGATCACGGCAAAAACCCCATGGAAAGATCATTTAGGGGATGTACCGATGCATTTGAAATATTTTGAGGGATCGATGTTTGAAGCGGTGGAAAAAATCGCAAAGGAATATCCGAATCAAATTGCATTTGACTTTATGGGTCGCTCCACCACCTATCAGAGGTTGGCAGACGAGGTCAGAAAGTGTGCAAAATCGTTAAAAACCATTGGTGTCCGTGCAGGCGACCGGGTTACGATTGCAATGCCGAATTGTCCGCAGGCAATTTATATGTTCTATGCGGTCAATCTGGTGGGCGGTGTTGCCAATATGATTCATCCGCTTTCAGCAGAAAAGGAAATCGAATTTTATTTAAACGAATCCCAAAGTGTAACCGCGGTTACCCTGGATCAGTTTTACGGAAAATTTGAAAATATCCGGCAGAATACCAGTGTGGTCAATATCGTGATTGCAAGCGTAAAGGATGAGCTTTCTAAGCCGATTAAGGCTGGCTATATGCTGACCGAGGGACGGAAAATTCAGAAAATCCCTGCCGACGCACCGATCATTCGCTGGAATGAGTTTATGCGGATGGGCAGACACTGTTTTTATAATTATGAAGTAAAAAGACAGTCAGACGATCCGGCGGTCATTCTTTATTCCGGCGGCACAACCGGAAAAACAAAGGGCATTGTGCTGACGAATAAGAATTTTAATGCGCTCGGACAACAGGTGGTTGCAGCCAATCCAATGTTCCGCCTGGGGGATAAAATGCTTGCGGCAATGCCGCTTTTCCACGGCTTTGGACTGGGTGTCTGCATTCATACCATGCTGTCGCAGGGGGGGCGGTGTATTTTAGTGCCGCGCTTTACGGCAAAAAGCTATGCCAAGCTGATCACAAAATATAAATGCAATTTTATCGCCGGTGTGCCGACGCTTTATGAGGCGCTTTTGCGTCTGCCGGCAATGGAGGGTGCGGATTTAAGCTCACTCAAGGGTGTATTCTCCGGCGGCGATTCGCTTTCGGTAGAGTTAAAGAAAAAATTCGACCGGTTTTTGTATGACCATAATTGTATCATCCAGGTGCGCGAGGGTTACGGCATGACCGAAACCGTTACGGCATGCTGTCTCACACCGCCGCATATGTTCAAGCAAGGCAGTATCGGACTGCCGTTCCCGGATACCTATATCAAAATTGTAGAGCCGGGAACCGACCGGGAACTTCCCTATGGCGAGGAGGGAGAAATTCTGCTTGCCGGTCCGACTGTGATGAAAGAATATATGAACCACCCGGAGGAAACCGCCGAAACGCTCCGAAAGCATGAGGACGGTTTAACCTGGGTTTATAGCGGTGATCTCGGCATGATGGATTCGGAGGGCTTTATCTATTTCCGCGGCAGAGCAAAGCGGATGATTATTTCCTCCGGCTATAATATCTATCCCGGACAGATCGAAAATATTTTAGACGCGCATGAAAAGGTGCAGATGAGCTGTATTATCGGTGTGCCGGACGCGTATAAAATGCAGAAAGTGAAAGCGTTTGTGAAACTGACACCGGGCATTCCTGCCAATGAGGAAACCAAGAACGAGCTTTTGGATTATTGCAGAAAGCATATTGCAAAATATGCAATGCCGTATGATATTGAATTTAAAGAAGATATGCCGAAAACCTTAGTCGGTAAGGTGGCATACCGGGAATTAGAGGAAGAAGAATTAGAAAAGCGTGAAAAAGAGGAAAAAGTCCTAACGCATGCATAAAAAAATTTTAGGACTGTGGGGATGATTAAAAGGTAGTGCAAGATCATTTTTACTTTTGTTTTAAAATACTTGACAAATGGATGATAGCATGCTATAATAATATTAAAGATTAGGTGCGAGGGTAGCACCTTTATAAAAAAGTCCCCATCAAAGATTAGGTGCGAGGGTAACACCTTTATAAAGAAGTCCCAACGGAAGATATACCCTTGTGTTTTTGCACAAGGGTTTTCTTATTTTCTTTCTTTTACACGCAGTGATAGAAACATTGCCATTGCGTGGAGGTTTACGTAGCGGCGGAGCATTTCGCGGGACTGATCCAGGGTTTCTAAGGTGAAAACGGTTTCCTCCTCGGAAAGTCTGCCGGCAATGCGGCGCAGGAGAGAGAGCTGATCGGTGTTTGTGACGAGGTTTTCCGCTCCGCTTTGCAAAAATAAAACATCCCGTAGCTGTCCCTGCCAGAACTCTAAAATCAGATCCGCATTTTCTTTATGTTCTTCCAAAAAATCTGCCACGCTATAGGCAGAAACCGTCTGTACCGACAAAAGCGAGATCAGCTTTTGAAAGGATTCCTCCCGCAACTCCCAGAAATTTTCCTGCTGCATCACAGCGTCCGCCCTGCCGGGAATACCGCCGGAAAAACGCACCAGGAAATCCGCATTGGCATCCGGATAGCTTTTTTCAATATAATTGCGCATCACAGAATCCGAAAGCGGCGGAAAACGGAGCACGCAGGAGCGCGAGAGAACGGTTTGTAAAAGCATAGAGCTTTTAGAAACTAAAATAATAAAAACAGTATATTGCGGCGGTTCTTCCAAAACCTTTAAAAATGCGTTCTGTGCCTCCTCGGTCAGCGCGTCTCCGTCCCGGAGAATGTAGACCTTGCGTACCGATTCAAACGGACGGATGTATGCATCCTGAATGATCTCCCGGATTTGTCCCACGCCGATACTCTTTTTTCCGGCAGTGTCGATTGTTTTAATGTCGGGGTTGGTGTCTGCCTTTGCACCGATACAGGAGGGGCACGCTCCGCAGGGGGCGCGCTTTTGCTCTGAACAGGTGAGCGCAGCGGCAAACAGGCGCGCGGATTCGTATTTTCCAAGCCCCTCGCTACCCTCAAAAATATAAGCGTTGCAGGAGGATGCACTCCGCACACTCTCAATCAGCGTCTGCATCATCCCGTCATGAAATGTCTGATAACCGTACATAAAATTTCCCTCTCCAAAAAAACTCTTTTCTTCTATTATAATCGAAATTCAGAAATTTTGCAAGTTTTGTTGCAGGATTTTTTATTTTGTGGTATGATAAGAGTATTGGTTGTAAATTGGGACAATCCCTCAGTCACTAAAGTGACAGCTCCCTTTGCTCAAGGGAGCCTTTGGTAAGTGCAAACTTTACCTGTTATGGCTCAAGCTGAATAGATTCAATCAGAGAATTTCCCTTTTGCACATACCCGATAGGCTCCCTTGAGCAAAGGGAGCTGTCTGCGCAGCAGACTGAGGGATTGTCCAACAAAAGAAATGAGGTTATACATTTGAGAAACATCTTAAAAGAAGGATCAGCTGAACTTGGGGTGTCGCTTTCCGAGCGGCAGTTAGATCAGTTAGAGCAATATGCAAGCGTTTTAGTGGAATGGAATGAGAAAATGAATCTGACGGCGATTACCGAGCCGGGCGAGATTGCGGTGAAGCATTTTTTAGACTGCCTTACTCCGATTCCGACCGGACTGATTCGCGGAAACGTGATTGACGTTGGAACAGGCGCAGGTTTTCCGGGGTTGGTTTTAAAGATTGCCTGCCCGGACATCTCGCTCACACTCTTAGATTCTTTAAACAAACGAATCCGCTTTTTGCAGACGGCGGCAGAGGAGCTTGACATCCGGGAAAATATCCGGTTTGTACATGCGCGAGCCGAGGACGCGGCACGGCAGGAGCGTGCGGCATATGATACGGCGGTTTCACGCGCGGTGGCAAACTTAGCGGCGCTTTCGGAATTTTGTCTGCCGTTTTTGAAAATAGGCGGCTATTTTATCGCTCTAAAAGGACCGACAGCCGAGGAGGAAGTTGAGAGCGCAAAGCGTGCAATTTACATTTTAGGAGGAGAGGTGCAGGAGGTGATCACCTGCCGGATTCCGTTTTCCGAGCTTTCGCATAAGCTGGTTGTGATTAAAAAGGTCAGACAAACTCCCTCTCAATATCCGAGGAAAGCCGGGATTCCGACAAAAACACCGATTGACACCTGCTATAATCTGAAAAAAGGCGCAGGGAAATAGGAAATTTGTCATACGGTTTTTCTTGCTTTTTTGAAAAAACATGGTATAATAAAAAATGTAAGGCAGGGGTTTACATGCTCCCAAAGTATTTTAGAACCACTGTCTTGCACTTCCACCCACCGAGGTCTGCGGATGGTTTTTCTTTATCTTTGCCGTCCGCAGACGTCTCTTTTAAAACAAAAGAAAGGAACGGGCAAAGATCCATGATTGAATTTTTAAAAAAGTACAGACAGGAAAAAATGAAGATTGTCAGCCTGCCGATTGAGGAAATTTATCCGAATCCGTACCAGCCGCGCAAATATTTTGACCGGGCAGGATTGGAGGAGCTTGCAGCGTCCATCGCACAGTATGGAATTTTGCAGCCGATTTCCGTCCGGAAAACAGAGACAGGCTATGAAATTATCGCCGGAGAGCGCAGATACCGCGCCGCACAAATTGCAGGACTTTCAGACATTCCGGCAATCCTGATGAATACCACCGAGCAGCAGTCCGCATTACTGGCGCTTTTAGAGAACTTACAGCGTGAGGATTTATGTTTTTTTGAAATTGCAGAGGGGTATCAGCGTCTTGTCCGAGAACAGGGAATGACGCAGGAGGAGCTTGCAAAAAGACTGGGAAAAAGCCAGTCCACCGTGGCAAATAAAATGCGGCTTTTAAGACTTTCGCCGAGAGTAAAGAAGATGATCCGGGATTTTTCCCTGACCGAACGGCATGCCAGAGCACTTTTAAATCTTGCAGACGAGGAACGTCAGCTTGCCGCCGTTCGGGTAATTTGTCAGGAGCGGTTGAATGTGACCCAAAGTGAGGAATTAATCCGGAAAATGCAGCAGGAACAGCTGGAAAAGACGCAGAAAGCGCCGAAAATCAAAATTCCTCCCCTAAAGGAGGTTAAAATGTTTACCAATACGGTAAAGCGCGCGATTGATATGATGCGTGAAAACGGTGTGGACGCAGATATGAAAAAAACAGATTTCGACTGGGGGACAGAGTATGTC
>CAKSJF010000081.1 GCA_934462945.1 uncultured Clostridia bacterium
CGGGAATATCGGATAGAAGAATGACTGTCAAAAGGTGTACCTTTTGACAGTCATTCTATACTGTAAAATTATAGCACATATTTCTCCGAAAAACAATACTTTTTGAGAAAATTTGTATAAAAAGACGAAATTTTTTGCTTGTTTATATCACTTTTGACTTAGAGAGGGTTGTTGTCAAAAAGTACACCTTTTGACAATAGTGATGTATGAGATTATACATTTTTATTATACGTGAAAAAAGAAAATAAATTTTGATTGAGAAAGGGATAATGGCAAAATGAAAAAGAAAATTTTATTATCATTGACTATTGCCTGTATAAGCATATTTGCATTTGGTATGCTGAATGTATCGGCAGAAACGTATGAGAGTCTGACATACAAAATCGTAAATAGAGAAGTTACAATTACGAATTGTGAGAAAGATGCAACAGAGGTTGATATTCCGGATAGGATTGAAGAATTTCCGGTAACGAGTATAGATAGGAGTGCATTTTACAATTGTAGCAGCTTGACAAGAATAACAATTCCGGACAGTGTAACAAGCATAGGAAGCGGTGCATTTTCCTGGTGCAGCAGCATGACAAGCATAATAATTCCGGGCGGCGTAACCAGCATAGGAAGCGATGTATTTTCTGGCTGCAGCGACTTGACAAGTGTAAAAATTCCGGACAGTGTAACAAGCATAGGCGAGAAAGCATTTTCCGGTTGTAGTGACTTGACCAGCATAACAATTCCGGACAGTGTAACAAGCATAGGAAGCAGTGCATTTTCATCTTGCCCAATTTCGGTTGTTTTCTATACCGGAACAAAAGATGAATGGGAGGAAACATATATTGCTTCCGGCAATGATACGCTCAAACAGTCGGATATTGTTTTCAATGCGGTCAAAAAGACATATCAATTTGTTACAAACTGCGAAAGTGTCCTGCCAGATATAACCGATTATGCAGTAGTATCATCACCGGCTGTGAAAAACAGCGGTAAAACACTTTTAGGTTGGTACGACAACAAGGAATTAACCGGCAATCCTGTTGTATTCCCATACTACGGCAATGCAACAACCCTTTACGCCGCCTGGACAGACAGAACGGGAGCAAGTTTTGAAGATGCCTTTAAAGCAGCCGTCAATCAACAATATACCGTTACGGCAACCAATTTCGAACAGATGATTTACTACGAATTTACTCCAAAATTAACAGGTGAATACAGATTCTACACTAAAGGAAATATTGACACATACGGCTATTTGTATGACAGTGAAAAGCAGTGTCTGAGAACAAATGATAACGGTGGAGAAAACAATAACTTTAAGATTGTGTATAATTTAACCGCTGGAGAAAAATATTATATAGCAATGAAATGCTATAGAGCCCCAGGTACATTTACTTTTGTAACTGAAACGGATTGCTTTGAGGATACAAAAGCTGTTTGTGTGACCGATGCAAATGGCGAAAGCGTTTTCGTGACCATACCAAGTTATTTACCGCAAAATGCACGGATCATTCTTGCTTGTTACGAAAAAGGAAAATTAACCGAAACATTATCTTCCACAAACAAGGATGAAACAATCTATTTTGTTGTATCTGAAAAATTTGATTCAGCAAAGGTTATGGTATGGGAAAGCTTTGAAAATATGCGACCTGTATGCGATGTTGAAATTGTAAAATAAAGATTAAAACTGTAAAATCCCTCAGCTGGTGATGATCCGGCTGAGGGATTTTTTTGGTTATTCAGTTAAGCTATGCTTTACGCGGTCGCGTTCTTCGGCGCGTTTTCCGTCGTTAAAGCGATCCAGTGTACCGACGAGGTAGCCGGTGATACGGCGGATTCGTTCAAATTTCATTCCATCCTTTTCGGAGCGGCCGCATTTCGGGCAGGTATCGCCGATAATGCCGGTATATCCGCAAACCGGGTCACGGTCAACGGGATGGTTAACTGAGCCATAGCCGATTCCAGCGTCATGCATGGCGCGGATCACCTTTTCAAACGCTTTCAGATTCTTGGTCGGGTCGCCGTCCAATTCCACATAGGAAATGTGTCCTGCATTGGTCAGTGCGTGGTAAGGTCCTTCCTTTGCAATCTTTTCAAAGGCGCTGATGGGGAAGTAGACCGGAATGTGGAAAGAGTTTGTGTAGTATTCCCGGTCGGTCACACCCGGAATCTCGCCGTAGCGTGCCTTATCCAGCTTGACAAACCGTCCGGAAAGACCCTCTGCCGGTGTTGCTAAAAGGGTAAAGTTCATACCGGTTTTTTCGCTTTCCTCGTCCATCCGCTCGCGCATATGCGAAACAATATCTAACCCCAAATTCTGTGCGCGTTCGCTCTGACCGTGATGCTCGCCGATCAGGGCAACCAATGCCTCGGCAAGACCGATAAAGCCGATCGAGAGCGTGCCATGCTTTAGCACCTCGCGGATGCTATCGTCCGGTCCAAGCTTTTCAGAATCCAGCCATACACCCTCACCCATTAAGAACGGGAAATTGCGGACCTTGCGGCTTGCCTGAAGTTCAAAGCGCGCTAAAAGCTGATCAATCACCAGATCAATCTTCCGATCCAGTTCCTCAAAGAACCAATTCACATCACCCTTTGCCTTAATGGCAATCCGGGGGAGGTTGATGGAGGTAAAGGAAAGGTTTCCGCGGCGGTTACAGATTTCTCTTGTTTTATCGTAAACATTGCCGATCACACGCGTCCGGCAGCCCATATAGGCAATTTCGGTTTCCGGTGTTCCCTTGTAATATTTCAAATTAAACGGCGCGTCCACAAAGGAGAAGTTCGGGAACAGACGCTTTGCGCTGACTCTGCATGCCAGCTGAAACAGATCGTAATTCGGTTCGCCCGGATTATAGTTAATGCCCTCTTTTACCCGGAAAATCTGAATCGGGAAAATCGGGGTTTCTCCGTTTCCGAGTCCTGCCTCGTTTGCTAACAGCACATTTTTCATCACCATTCTGCCCTCCGGAGAGGTGTCCATGCCGTAGTTGATGGAGGAGAACGGCGTCTGCGCACCGGCACGTGAATTCATCGTGTTCAGATTGTGAATAAATGCCTCCATTGCCTGGTAGGTTGCACGGTCGGTTTCGGTCAGAGCATGCTCTGCGGCAAATTTCTGCGCATGGGCAATCTGTTCGTCGGTAAAGCCTTTTTCTTTTAGAATTTCTGCCTCTGCCCGGCAATATTCCTCATGATCGCACATCCGCATGGTGTAGCCGTCTGCGATCAGTTTTTTGCGGATTTCCTTTAAATCCTCCTCGGTCAGCGTGCTGTCACAGCAAAGCTCCAATGCCTTTTCCAGATTAGAGGTGTAGCGTTTTTGATAGGTTTTCATCACACCCGGCGCCATACCGTAATCAAAATTGACAATGCTTTGACCGCCGTGCTGATCGTTTTGGTTTGACTGCACTGCGATGCAGGCAAGCGCTGCATAGCTTGCAATATCGTTCGGCTCTCTCAAAACACCGTGACCGGTGGAAAAGCCGTTGTGAAATAAATCCAGAAGATCAATCTGACAGCAGGTGGTGGTCATGGTCAGAAAATCGAGGTCGTGAATGTGAATGTCACCCTCCTTGTGTGCCTTTGCATGCTCCGGTTTCAGAACGCATTTTTCGTAAAACTCCTTTGCACCCTCCGAACCGTATTTGAGCATCGTTCCCATGGCGGTATCTGCGTTCACATTCGCATTTTCACGCTTGATATTAGAATCCTTGGAATCCTTAAAGGTGATGTCCTCATAAATTTTCATCAGATTTGTTTTCATTTCACGGATTCTGGTTCGCTCGGAACGGTAAACAATATATGCCTTTGCCGTCCGGACGTGTCCGTTTCGGATTAACACCTTTTCCACTGTGTCCTGAATCTGCTCCACAGTCGGACAGGTTAAATCTGCCTCCTCCAGCTCAATTAAAACCTGCTTGGCAAGATCCATTGAGTATGCGTAATCGTCACGCTTAATGCTGGCGATAAAAGCCTTATTAATCGCAGACGCGATCTTTTCAATATCAAAAGAAAGCTCCCGCCCGTCCCGTTTCTGAATTGTGGTTACCATAAAAATTCCTCCGTTCTGATGACTTTTTTTCTTATCGTAACACAATCGGTAACCGCAGGAACCTGCTGCGATTACCGATTGTCTGAATATTATGTATTACTATATCTTGTGTCTGCCTTTCTATTATACAACTATATCATGTATATGTCAAGGGGTTTTCGGAAATAAAATTTTTTTAGCAGTTTCACAAATATTTTGAAAGAAATTTTGGTTGAAGTGCTGATTTTAAAAATTTTGCTTGACAAGATATTTTTTGTGATAGGGTTATTTTTATACGTTTGGTATCATTTTGGTTCATTTTTGCATAAAATAGATTGACAAATGAAACAATATGTAGTATGATAAGAATTAGGAAAGGAGTGATCATATGGCACAAGCAACATTTAGTGTTCGGATGGATGATGGGCTGAAAAAGGATTTTGACCATTTATGTTCGGATTTTGGCATGAGTATGTCAACGGCAATTACAATTTTTGCAAAAGCTGTTGTTCGTGAACGTAAAATTCCGTTTGAAATTTCAGCATCCGATCCGTTTTATTCAGAGAAAAATCAACAGTATCTCAGGACATCTCTGAAA
The DNA here is from genome assembly GCA_934462945.1 of uncultured Clostridia bacterium. Classification (GTDB taxonomy): domain Bacteria; phylum Bacillota; class Clostridia; order UBA1381; family UBA1381; genus RQCD01. The sequence continues at coordinate 4,623 of CAKSJF010000081.1, forward strand.
GCTTACCAAGATGGAAAGCTGACGCAGCATGAAATGATCGAGACGGAAGATGAATAAGCTGTGGACGGATGATGCCTGGAGCGACTATGTATATTGGTCAGCGGAAGATAAAAAAACGCTGAAACGAGTTAATCAGCTGTTAAAGGATATTGATCGTAACGGGCACAAAGGAATTGGAAAACCGGAGCCTTTGAAATACGAATTTCAGGGATTTTGGAGCAGGAGAATTGATGACACCAACCGGCTGATTTACAAAATTGAGCAGGGGCAGGTTATCATTCTGCATTGCCGCGGACACTATGAATAAAAAATCTGCACAGGAAATAATCTCCCGTGCAGATTTTTTTATCAGTTACCGATACATCGGACCGTATTTTTTGCAGGCTGCATAGTCTGCTGCCTGGGTATCTTCTGTACCAAATGCGGACCAGGTATGCGGACGGTATACTTTTTCGTCCGGAACGTTATGCATCGTTACCGGAATGCGGAGCATGGAGCAGAGTGTGATAATATCTGCGCCAACGTGACCGCCGATGGTAACGCCGTGGTTTGCACCCCAGTTTGCCATGACGGAATATACATCTGTGAATGCACCCTTACCGGTCAGGCGCGGAGCAAACCAGGTGGTCGGCCAGGTTCTGTCTGTCCGGAGATCCAGCTTTTCGTGTACATCATCCGGCAGAACGCAGGTATAACCTTCGGCAATCTGTGCAACCGGACCAATTCCCTCCACGAGGTTTAAGCGGAGCATGGTAATCGGCATTTCTGCTTCGGTCTTGAAGTGGCTGGAGAAGCCGCCGCCGCGGAAGTATTCATAGTCCGCACGGCACCAGTCGGTAGCAGCCAGGCAGCTCTTAATATCTTCCTCGGTCATGTTCCACCATTCCTTGATCGTGCCGTTTCCGTTTTCATCCTTTGCAGCGCCAGTGCAGTCTAAAGCGGTTGCACCGGAGTTGATCAGGTGGATAATACCGTTTGCGGCTGTTCCGGTCAGTTCCTTGCCGGTTACGCGCTTGACAGCATCCGGACTCCAGTAAGTGCGGACATCATGGAATGCCGGCGCTTTTCCGGTTAACAATGTAGTAAAGAGCATGGAAACACCGTTTAAGGTATCATTCTCGGTTGCAAATGCTGTCGGCATCTTTTTGCCGTTCCAGTTAAAGGAGCTTGCCATGATGGACTCTGTGAAGTCTGCATTCGGCAGCCAGTCTGTCCAGTTTCTCTGTCCCTGGAAACCGCCGGCAATCGCATTCTTTCCTAATGCCTCCTCATGCCAGCCCATTTCGTCCAGCTTCGGATTTCCGTATAAAATATCGTTTACGATAATCGTGAATTTTGCGATAAATTCCCAATCCTTGTCTGCCGGAACGGTTTTGGAACGTTTAATAATTTCCGGGAAATTCTTTCCGGCATTCTTGTCAAAACCTTCCTTGCAGTTTTCCTTCATCCAGGCAAGCGCTTTTTCGTACTCTGCCTGATCGTAAATTCCCAAATGGATTCTTCTTAAAATTTCGGTTAAATCAACCCATTCTGCGCGGATTCCTAAGTATTTCTGCATAAAGGACATGTCGCAGTAAGAGCCGGCGATACCCATTGCAACGCCGCCTAAGTTGACATATGCCTTGTCCTTCATCTGACCGGCTGCAAGCGCTGCCTTTGCCCAGCGGATCATCTTTTCTGCTACATCCGGGGGAACGGTGTTATCGTCCAGATCCTGCACATCATGACCGTACATCGAGAATGCCGGCAGACCTCTTTGTGCAAATGCTGCCATAACGGCTGCTAAGTATACAGCGCCCGGACGCTCTGTTCCGTTAAAGCCCCAGACTGCTTTAATGGTGTTCGGGTCTAAGTCCATGGTTTCTGAACCGTAGCACCAGCAGGGAGTAACAGCCAGTGTTGCGGTTACATTTTGGGATTTGAAGTAGTCTGCACACTTTGCAGCCTCTGCGCCGCCGCCGATGGTACAGGGGGAGATGACGCATTCTGCCGGTGTTCCGTCCTGATAATGTACATTTTCTTCAATGAGTTTCTTTGCCGCCATTGCCATTGCCATGGTCTTTTCCTCCAGGCTTTCACGAACGCCGCCCCAGCGGCCGTCAATGGTCGGTCTGATTCCGATTTTTACTTTCATTTTTTTCATCCTTTCTTGAATCGGCAGCCGTTGTCCGCCTGCCGTGTGCTTCTGATTCCAGTATAACATTTTTAGAAAGGAAATGCAATTGATTTTTGTACCGAAAATATGTACTTTTTAGCCAAGGTGATTTTTTTTTCGGTCTTGCCTGTTTCACTAAAAAAGCTGATCGAAAAAAGAATAATTTCGTCAGAAAAAAAGGTTGCATTTTCTGACAAATTCTGATACAATAATATTAAATATTCACACGAGGAGTTCGTGTGGCTTTTTTTCAATATTTTTGAGACTGATAACGTGATAAGGAGGATCAATCTATGACCGACAAATTTGCAAAAGAGGGACTGACATTCGACGACGTGCTGCTCCTGCCGCAGGCTTCTGATTTTACACCGAATGAGGTGGAGCTTGGAACACAGCTGACAAAAACCATTCATTTAAATGTTCCGCTCATGAGCGCGGCAATGGACACTGTAACGGAATCACCAATGGCGATTGCGATGGCGCGTGAGGGCGGAATCGGAATTGTTCATAAGAATATGACGATTGAGGAGCAGGCAAATGAGGTGGATAAGGTAAAGCGTTCGGAAAACGGCGTCATCACCAATCCGTTCAGTCTGACCGCGGAGCATACCTTAAAGGACGCAGACGCGCTGATGGGAAAATATAAAATTTCCGGTGTTCCGGTTTGCGACGGGGAAAATCATCTGATTGGTATTATCACAAACCGCGACCTGCGCTTTGAGGTGGATTTTGATAAGAAAATTTCCGAGGCGATGACCTCGGAAAATCTGATCACCGCGCCGGAGGGGACAACGCTTGATGAGGCACAGGAAATCCTGCGCAAATATAAGATTGAAAAGCTCCCGATTGTGGATGCAGAAAATCATTTAAAGGGACTTATCACGATTAAGGATATTGAAAAGGCAGTCCGTTATCCGCATGCTGCAAAGGATGCAAACGGCAGACTGCTCTGCGGTGCGGCAATCGGTGTGACCGCAGACGCGCTTCAGCGTGTGGAGGCGGTGGTAAAAGCAGGGGTCGATGTGATCGTTTTAGACTCTGCACACGGACATTCCAAAAATATTTTGGATAAGGTCAGAGAAATTAAAAAAGCATACCCGTCTCTGCCGATTGTGGTTGGAAATATTGCCACGGCAGAAGCCGCAGAGGATTTGATCAAGGCAGGTGCGGATTGTATTAAGGTTGGAATCGGACCGGGTTCCATCTGTACCACAAGAGTGATTGCCGGTATCGGTGCACCGCAGATCACTGCGATTTATGATGTCAGCCAGGTGGCAAAGAAATATGGAATCCCGGTGATTGCAGACGGTGGAATCAAGTATTCCGGCGATATTACCAAGGCAATTGCAGCCGGTGCAGACGTAATTATGATGGGTAGTCTTTTGGCAGGCTGCGAGGAAAGCCCGGGCGAATTTGAAATTTATCAGGGCAGACGCTTTAAGGTATACCGCGGTATGGGTTCTTTGGCGGCTATGGAAAAGGGAAGTAAGGACCGTTATTTCCAGACCGGCTCGAAAAAGCTTGTTCCGGAGGGTGTGGAAGGACGTGTACCTTATAAGGGAAGTCTTTCAGATACTGTATTCCAGCTTTTGGGAGGACTCCGTTCCGGTATGGGTTACTGCGGAACGCGTACCATTCCGGAATTAAAGGAACGCGGCAAATTTATCCGGATTACCGGTGCAGGCTTAAAGGAAAGCCATCCGCATGATATTTATATTACAAAGGAAGCGCCGAACTACAGTTATAATACACAGGCGTAAATATTATACAGGGGATGTAAAAAAGCGTGTAGAATCTTTTCACTGCGCCCGGCGGCGCTGTCTATGCCTTTTTTTGACATCCCCTTGAATTTTGCTTTGATCAGGGGGAGCAGTATGAATTATCAGAAAACAATCCGAGCCTGCTTTATCGGATATATTGTGCAGGCAATTGTGGTCAATTTTGCACCGCTTTTATTTGTACAGTTTCAAACACAGTACGGTGTGCCGCTTTCCAAAATTGCGCTTTTGATCACGCTTAATTTTGGTTTGCAGCTTTTGGTGGATCTTGTGTCTGCATTTATCGTAGATAAAATCGGTTATCGGATTATAGGGGTATTGTCTCATGCATTTTCGGCGGTCGGCTTAATTTTGCTGGCATTTCTGCCGGATCTGTTCTCAAACCCTTTTTTGGGGATGATGATTGCGATGGGGATTTATGCAATTGGCGGAGGTCTTTTGGAGGTCATTATCAGTCCGATGGTGGAGGCATGCCCAAGCGATAACAAGAATACGGCGATGAGCCTGCTGCATTCCTTTTATAGCTGGGGATCAGCCGGTGTAATTCTGCTTTCTACGCTGTTCTTTTTCCTGTTCGGAATTGAAAACTGGAAGATTCTTTCGGTTTTATGGGCGATTGTGCCGATTGTGAACGGAATCAATTTTACGCGTATTCCGATTGCAGAATTAGACGGAGGCGAGGACGGCGGACTTTCTCTTGCCGGACTGTTTCGGTCGGGATTGTTTTGGGTATTCATTCTGATCATGTGCTGCGCCGGTGCGAGCGAACAGGCAGTAGCACAGTGGGCATCTGCATTTGCCGAGGAGGGCTTGCAGGTATCAAAAACAATCGGCGACCTTGCCGGGCCGACACTTTTTGCAATTTTAATGGGTCTTTCACGTATGCTCTACGGAAAATATGGAGAAAAGCTGAATCAGGCGCATGTGATGTTGGCATCCAGTGTGCTCTGTATCCTGGCATATCTGATTATTTCGCTTTCTGCGTCTCCGATTTTAGGGTTAATCGGAATAGCGCTGACGGGATTTTCAGTCGGCGTGCTTTGGCCGGGTGCGCTTAGTATGGCAGCAGCCAGAATCCGCGGCGGCGGAACAGCCATGTTTGCGCTGATGGCATTAGCAGGGGATGTCGGCTGTGCAGGAGGACCGACCCTTGCCGGAAATGTTGCAGAAGCATTTTCAAATAACTTGCGGCTTGGAATCTTATCGGCAATCGTATTCCCGGTCGTTTTAGTGGCAGTAATGCTGTTTTTACAGAAAAATAAGAAGGCAGGGGAGCAGTAACGCTCTCCTGCTTTATTTTTTTTGGGGGAACAATCCCTCAGTCTGCTTTGCAGACAGCTCCCTTTACTCAA